>NZ_JBSQYS010000002.1:0-187968 GCF_055140945.1 Sunxiuqinia sp. | reverse complement strand
GATTATCAGATAAATATACAACTTTTTATCCAGAAAAACAACGTATGTGACTGATTATTAGTCTGTTAAATACCTTATTTTTTAGATGCGTTTGCCCTGATTGTAATACACCTTCGAAGAATCATATTGTTCCAGATTATAGTAACCTACCCCAACGCCATTGTAATTAACTGCCAAACTTGTTTTTTTACCAACCCCCGCATTAATTTTCGCTGCTAGTTCATAATGATGTATCGACTCTTTAAAGTCGCCAATCCGTGTAAAAACCATGGCTAAGTTTGAATATACCCGAGCCTTATCTTCTACTGAATTTTGTTTTGAAAAAAGATCTAATGCCTGATATAGATTTTCTGCGGCCTGATTGTATTCTCCAAGGTAATAATAAACCAAGCCAATAGAATTTAAAGTCTCAGCCACGTTCTGCACATCATTAATTTGACGGAATATTTCCAAGGCTTCTGAATAATTTTTTAAAGCCAGTGGATAGCTATCATAATAGTAGTAACACTCCCCTCTCAAGTATAAAAATCGTGACTCAAACAACGGAGCATTAATCGATTCAGTAATAGCAATCGCTTTATTCGCTACCTCCAGACATTTGGCACTATCTTCACGCACATAGCGCTGAGAGAAATCCAACATTTGAATTAGCTTCTCCTCAGCGCTCACATCCGTCGGAAAAGACAAAAGGCTATCCACATCATCTTGACTAAATGCAAGGTGAAATATAAAAAGGAAAATAATATGAAGCCCACTTCTTTTAGCCATTTGCACAAGATGAGAGGTACAAATATGTCAATTTTTATTGAATCACCGTTCAAAAAAAAACAAATGAATTGAATATACAGCTATTGGATAAGAACATGTTAAGCAAAAAAAAAGGCTCTTTGCACAAGAGCCCTTTGATAATCTATTTTGAATACTTCTTAATCCATTCCCGAGCATTTACAAATGCTTCAATCCAGGGAGCGACTTCATCCTTCTTTCGGTCGGCCGGGTAATAAGGCCAGTGCCAAGGTTTAAAGGCTCTTTCCAAGTGAGGCATCATCGCTAAATGACGGCCATCTTTTGAGCAAAGAGAAGCCGTATTAAGATCTGATCCATTAGGATTTCCTGGATAGAAGTCATAGCTATATTTATAAGGAATATGGTATTGATCTTCGGCATAAGGCAAACTAAATTTTCCTTCACCATGAGCAATCCAAACACCGAGTTTCATTCCGGCCATTGAGTTCAGCATGACAGAGTCGTTCTTCGCAATTTCTATATTCAAAAATGCCGATTCGAATTTATGTGATTCATTATGTAGCATCTTTGGAATTTTTTCGTGTTCAGGATAGAGCAAGCCAAGTTCCACCATCAGCTGGCAACCATTACAAACGCCCAAGCTTAAAGTATCATTTCTCTTGTAGAAATTTTCTAAAGTCTGTCGAGCTTTCTCGTTATATTTAAAAGCACCTGCCCAACCTTTTGCCGATCCAAGAACATCGGAATTAGAGAAACCCCCAACAAATACAATCATGTGAACATCCTCTAAGTTTTCACGTCCAGAGATCAAATCGGTCATGTGAACATCTTTTACATCCAGTCCAGCCAAATACATCATATATGCCATTTCTCGATCGCCATTCACTCCTTTCTCCCGAATAATAGCAGCTTTTACACCACTTGGAGTTCGGCGGTTTAAATCAATACCATAGTCAGCAGCTTTACCCGTAAAACCTTTGAAGTCATAGTCCAGCTTGTTGTTTTTATAGTTTTTGAAACGCTCCAGTGCCAGTTTTTCGCCACTTTGTTTGCGATCCATCAAATAGGAAGATTTGAACCACAATTCACGTAACGAATCAATATCTAAATCAAAATCAGCTTCGAAGTTTTTAATCGTAAAAGCTCCCTTTTCAGCAGGTTGTCCAATTTTTACAAATTTCACTCCTGCTTCACTCAGTTTCGCTTCCACTACTCCAGAATCAGCTGCCTGAATTACAATTCCAGGATTTTCGTTGAAGAATACTTTTGCACTGTCTCTCTCGCCCAAACCAGTTAAATCCAGGTGCAAACCTGTTTCATTATCACTGAAACACATTTCAAGCAACGTTGTAATTAATCCACCGGAAGCAATATCGTGTCCGGCCAAAATCAATTCATCTTCGATTAAACTTTGAATGGAATTGAATGCTTTTAAGAAATAAGCAGAATCGGCTACCGTTGGCGCTTCTTGTCCAAGTTTATTTACGATTTGCCCAAAAGCACTACCTCCTAAAACCAAGGGAGTAGAAGAGAAATCGATATAATAAAGCGGCTTGCTGGCATCGTTCACCGCAACAGGTTCAACAACTTTTTTCACGTCGGTTACTTCGCCCGAAGCTGAAATAATTACCGTTCCCGGTGAATAAACCACATCATCTTTATACTTCTGAGTCATTGACATGGAGTCCTTTCCGGTTGGGATATTTATCCCCAAAGCACATGCAAAATCACTGGCTGCTTTTACGGCCTTGTAAATACGTGCATTTTCGCCGGGATTTTTTGCAGGCCACATCCAGTTGGCGCTCAACGAAACACTTTTCATTTTATCCGGCATTGGAGCCCAGATAATATTGGTTAGTGACTCAGCGATTGAAAGGATTGAACCACTTTCAGCATTGACCATTGCAGCAACAGGCGCATGACCAATCGTTGTTGCAAGGCCGCTTTTGCCTTGGTAGTCGAGAGTTATGACACCTACATTATTCAAAGGAAGGTGCAATTTGCCTGCACCTTGCTGCTTTGCAATCCGACCGGTTACAGAGCGGTCAACTTTATTGGTCAACCAGTCTTTACATGCTACCGACTCCAATTGCAAAACATCTTCGAGGTACGATTCTATTTTATCCTGATCGTAAGCCAATTCAGCAAAATTAGCTTTCTCTGTTGTATCTGTTAAAACTGTTTTTGGTGGATTACCAAACATATAAGCCAGTTGCCAGTCGATTGACTTTTCTCCTGTTTTTGAATTTTCGAACGTAAACTGCATATCGCCAGTCGTATCGCCAATCACATACATTGGCGAGCGTTCACGATCTGCAATCTTCTTCAACAAATCAACATGCTTCTCACTCATCACCAATCCCATACGCTCTTGCGACTCGTTACCGATAATTTCTTTCTGAGAAAGTGTTGGATCGCCTACCGGTAATTTGCTAGTATCAATCTTACCACCAGTCTCCTCAACCAATTCCGACAGGCAATTCAGGTGACCACCAGCACCATGATCGTGAATAGAGATGATTGGGTTATCATCCGACTCAGCCAATGCACGAATGGCATTGTAGGCACGTTTCTGCATTTCCGGATTCGCACGCTGAACAGCATTTAACTCGATCGCGTTTTTAAATTCACCGGTAGCCACTGAAGAAACAGCTCCGCCTCCCATTCCAATGCGATAGTTATCACCGCCGAGCAATACCACTTTGTCGCCTACTCCAGGTTTATCTTTTAAACTGTCCTTTTTAGCACCAAAACCGATCCCTCCGGCCAACATGATTACTTTGTCGTAACCATATTTTTTATGGTTTTCAAAATGCTCAAAAGTCAATACAGATCCGGTAATCAACGGCTGACCAAATTTGTTTCCAAAGTCACTGGCCCCATTCGACGCCTTAATCAATATTTCTTCAGGTGTTTGATACAACCACGGACGCTCCTCTGTAGCTTCCTCCCAATTGCGGGCTTCTTCAGTTCGCGGGTAAGAAGTCATATAAACAGCTGTTCCGGCAATTGGCAAACTACCTTTCCCTCCGGCAATTCGGTCGCGAATTTCGCCTCCGGTTCCTGTTGCAGCACCATTAAAAGGCTCTACCGTAGTTGGGAAATTATGAGTTTCGGCTTTCAACGAAAGCACAGTTTCAATATCTTTTACTTCGAAATAATCAGGTTTATCCTGCGTTTTGGGAGCAAATTGCTCAACAACTGGCCCTTGTACAAAAGAGCAATTATCTTTATATGCTGAAATAATTTTATTTGGATTTTCTTTTGATGTTTTTTTAATCATCTGGAAAAGTGACATTTCCTGCTCAACCCCATCAATGACAAACGATCCGTTGAAAATCTTATGACGACAGTGTTCCGAATTTACCTGAGAAAACCCAAATACTTCACCATCGGTCAACTTGCGATCCATCTTTTCTGAAACCGACTCCAAATACTTGATTTCATCTTCACTCAATGCCAAACCTTCTTGCTCATTATACGCTGCGATATCATCAATTTCAATGATTGGATCCGGCTGCTTGTCGATTGTAAAAATGTTTTGTCCCAAAGATTCATACAACGCTTTAAGCATTGGATCATATCCGGCAGAACGATCAGGAACTTCAATAAATTCTTCCAAACGCACAATGCCATTGAGCCCCATGTTTTGGGTAATTTCAACTGCATTGGTACTCCAGGGAGTAATCATTTCTTTTCGTGGGCCTACAAAATACCCTACTAAAAAATCTTGGTCAACCAAGGTTGCATCACCAAACAACCAGCTCAGTTTTTGTATGTCTTCGTCCGAAAATGAGACGGATGTTTGAACGGCAACAATGCTGTTCTGGAGGGTTTTAAAGAATAAAATCATGTTGAATCGGTTAATGATTAAATGACATGTTGTAAAACACGACACAAAGATAAAAATTACTTCAGAAGAAATAGTCTAAACCTATCGAAAACCGCTTGAATGTGAATAATAAGAAGCGATTGTTAATAGATTTTCGAACGACTTAGCAAGATTATTTATTTCACTACTTCTAATTAAATCGACTACTTTTGCCACTCATGAAAAAGCAATTTGACAATTATCACAAGCTCAGAGATAAGATTGATCTGTTGACCGAAAAATTATCTGACACACACAAAAATCACATGGCCTGCAAAAAAGGTTGTGATTTATGCTGCATGGATTATGATGTTTTCCCTGTTGAATACAATTCAATAAAAAAGAAGATTGAAAATGAGTCAATAGACTTTCAAGAATCTACTGATGGAAGTTGTATTTTCCTAAAAGATCACGCCTGCCAAATATATGAACATCGACCAATTATTTGTCGTACGCACGGTCTACCACTACTCTTTATGAATGATGAAGAGTGGGAATTGTCAGCTTGCGAACTAAACTTCACCGATTTTGATGACGAGGATTTTTCTGCAGAAAATACGTTCCCTCAGGACAAATTCAATAGCGAACTATTCATTATCAATAAGAATTACATCAAAGAAAATAATCTGCAACATTCCGAATTTGACCTGATTCCACTAAATAAACTACGCAACTGAAACTTATTTTATATCCAACTTGATTAACTCCATGGTATACCCCGTCCGTTCCCAGCCACTGACTTTAAAAAGAGCCGCAAAATCTTTTTCAAATACCTGTCCTCGATTATAGAAGGCTGCGATGGAATCGTTGTCTGTAAAATACTCCACCATCCGAATCACACCAATATCGTTATCCGAAAGAAACATCACAATATCATTATCAACAGGACCGTGCATTTTAGATACAATTGTATAATCAACAATCTGGTTCCCTGATCTTGACTGAAAAGTTTCTTTTTCGTTGATGGTGAGATCTCTTCGGGTTATTTTCCCTCCAATAATCTCATAATTTGGAAAGTAATCTGTAAATACATTTTTCAAAAAACCATGGTCTTAAACTGGCCGACATAAACCAAGCTCTCAGTATTAATTTTTGACTTATCCCATTCTGAGTTTAACAACAAATCAAAAGATAATCCGTGATCTCCAAAATACAGACTCAACATCTTTGCACTGTTAGGTTCCATTATCGTTACGTATGGATATTGATTGGGAACCATTTGAGAAGCTTGTTCCGGATGTTGTTGTAAATGTTGCGAAAAGTCTTGCTCTGAGTTTATTGAAAAATCCCTGAATGTTCCGAAACCTCCGGTTGGCACGTTTGATTCAATGGTGAAATGATCACCAATCAATACAGTTATTGAGAATTTTTCCTCTAAAAAGCCGCCCCAGAAATCACTTGATGGTTTCTTTCTAAAGAATAAAAAGGCCCCAATAGAAAAAAGAAGTAAAACTGACAAACCGACAACAATTCTGAATTTACTGAATAATGACTTTTTCTTTTCAACGTCTTTAAAAATGACCCGGTACTCTCCTTTTTCAATCTGAAAAATGACCTTGTCATTTTTTCCTTCCGTTTCGTAATAGGCAGCTAATTTTTTGGGAGATTATGAATATAAACCCGAACCTTATTGTCATTCTTTACAGGGTCGTAGCTATTACCAAAAATCTCTGATCCAATTGTGGCTTCCTTCAACTTTCGTCCTTCAATAGTTGTACGAAACAATAGAGAGAGTAGCACCGTATTCACATTTGAACGTGAAAACTGATCACTTTCAAGTATCTTTTTTAATTAAGATTCGAGTTTTTGTCTTTCAGCCACCATGATTTTTGAAAAGCTTCAAATATAATTGAAAACTGTGTGATACAGACTGATTATCAAAAAGATTAAAGATGAAAAACGTAAGCTTTTAACGGTTAACAGAACGTGATTTACATTAAAAATAGAGTCAACAAGCAATGTTTTCCTTTATCTTAGTACAAAACCAATACAAAAAATGATGAAACTAATTACACTAAACCTGTTAGTGCTTTTTACAAGTATTTTATTTGCACAAGAAACCGAAACAATCTACCTATCCGGAACCGGAGCAGAAAATCCCGTCGAATGGGAGTTTTACTGTTCAGATGGAAGAAAGTCGGGAGAATGGTCAACCATCGCAGTTCCTTCCTGCTGGGAACAACAAGGATTTGGCGACTACAATTATGGACATGATCCATTTGAAGAACGTTTGAATGAAACCGGGCTTTATCGATACAACTTCACGGTTCCGAAAAGTTGGAAAAACAAAGAAATAACGATTGTTTTTGATGGGGTAATGACCGATGCAGAAGTTAAAATAAATGACAAGCTGGCTGGGCCTGTCCATCAGGGTGCTTTTTACCAATTTAAATATGACATTAGCAAATTGATAAAATCCGGTAATGAAAATCAACTGGAAGTTCTGGTAAAAAAACACTCTGACAATCTATCAGTAAGCCAGGCGGAAAGAAAAGCTGACTTCTGGATTTTCGGTGGAATTTTTCGACCTGTTTTTCTTGAAGTCAAGCCAAAAACCAATATCCAACGCGTTGAGATTGATGCAAAACATAACGGCGATTTTACCGCTGATGTTCACCTGAAAAATTCAAAAACCGCCTCAATTATTCATGTCGATATTCAAACACTGGACGGTAACGTTCAAACATCGTTCAGTCAGTCGGTAACAGCCAATAACACCCGAGTTCAAGGAAATCTAAGAAACCCACTAAAATGGAATCCGGAGTATCCAAACTTGTACAACGCTGTGTTTTCGTTGTTGGACGAGAATGGTAGAACAATCCATCAATATACCGAGCGATTTGGATTCAGAACCGTTGAAGTCAGAGAAAGTGATGGTATTTATGTAAATGGCGTCCGTATCAAAATGAAAGGTGTTGACCGCCACACCTTCCATCCCAAATATGGAAGAACATCTTCAAAAGAACTTAGCATTACCGCTGTCAACTTAATGAAAGACATGAATATGAACGCAGTGCGGATGTCACACTACCCGCCCGACAGGCACTTTCTGGATGTTTGCGACTCGTTGGGGTTGTTTGTGCTAGATGAGCTTACTGCCTGGCAAAAACCGTCTTATGGCGATATTGTTGGAAGAAAATTACTGGAGGAAATGATCGCGCACGACGTTAATCATCCCAGCATTATTATTTGGGCCAATGGAAATGAAGGTGGTGAAAACAATAGTCTAAATGATGACTTTGCTGAACTGGATATTCAAAAACGAATTGTAATCCATCCTTGGCAAGATTATGAAATGACAAATACCCTTCACTATTTCGACTATAACTATTTGTCAAACGATGGATTTAGTAAACGAAAGATATTATTTCCTACCGAAATTATACATGGACTTTATGATGGAGGCCATGGCGCAGGCTTGGACGATTTCTGGCTGAGAATGTGGAATGATCCGCTTTGCGCAGGAGCTTTCCTCTGGGTTTTTGCTGATGAAGCCATTGAACGAACCGATCGAAATAATGAATTTGACACCGATGGCAATCATGCTCCAGACGGAATTGTTGGACCTTATAACGAAAAAGAAGGAAGCTTCTTCACCATTAAGGAAATCTGGTCGCCAATCTTTTTTGAGAAACGCTACATTACCCCCGATTTTAACGGCAAATTCAACATTGAGAATAGGTTCCTTTTCACCAACATCGACCAGTGTGCTATAAAAGCAGATTGGCTAAAATTTTCTTCTCCTTCCGAACAGGTAAAAGAGACAATCAGCAAAACGGAGCATATCGACATTAATCTGACACACGGACAAAATGGTCAATTACAAGTTTCACTTCCTGAAAATTGGCAACAATTTGACGCCCTTCGCATAACTGCCACTGATCAATATGGAAGAACTATTAATACATGGAGCTGGCCTGTAAAAAAAGCCGCTATTAAGGCAGAAGAACTACTTAGCAAAAATTCGGTTTTAAAACCTCTGCTCGAAGAAACCCAGAGCGAACTGAAAGTGAAAGCCGGGCAATTGGAGATTTCATTTAAAAAAGATAATGGAACGATTGCTGAATTAAAAAACAATGGACTTAAAATACCACTTTCCAACGGGCCTGTTTTTGTGAGCAAGGAAAAGAAGGTAAAACATGTTAAGCATTATTTTAACGGTAACGAGTTAATCATCGCTGTTACTTTTGAAAATGATGATCATTTTACATGGACTATTAACGGTAACGGGCTAGTCGATCTAGCTGTCGCTTATCAACCAGCAAATAATTGCCAGTTTGCCGGAATCTCCTTTGATTTTCCTGAGAAAAATGTCGCAGGAATGAAATGGCTCGGAGATGGCCCATATCGCGTATACAAAAACCGCATGAAAGGCGTAAATTTTGGCTTGTGGGAAAAAAATATAACAATACGATAACCGGAGAATCTGGTTTCATTTACCCTGAATTTAAAGGTTATCACGCCAACACCTATTGGGCAGAGATAAAAGGAAAAAATGCTCCTGGATTTACCGTTTATGTAGAAAGCAATGATATCTTTCTCCGGATGCTAACGCCCGATGCCCCCACTGCGCCAGCGAGAACAAAAATTGACTATCCTGCGGGAGACATTTCATTTCTGCATGGGATAAATGCTATCGGTTCCAAATTTAAAAATGCTACGAGCTTTGGGCCACAATCAAATCCATACCTGTTTAACCGGGCTAAAATTCATGGTGGCAAATTACTTATGAAATTGACCTTTGATTTCAATTAACCCGCCACTCTTTAAGATTAAGAAAAGGATATCTCTCTTGCTTAAAGAGAGATATCCTTTTCTTTTTTTAATCTGATCTCAGGCCCGTTTCGATCTGACTAAAAATATTTTGACACCAACTAACAAATTAATTTTCAGCAATAAAGCGGTGAGCTCATTCGTCGATTTTGTTTTTGGAAAGGATAATCTTAATTTTCTTTTCAAACTCAAACTCATCCATATTATGAAACCATTTTTTCTTATAACAATCGCTGTTCTGCTATTTACAATAAATAGTTTTGCTGCAACAAACAAAACAATGGAAGCAAATAGCAATAAACTAGCTGTACTCTGGACAAGCGGCGATCCTGAAGTTGCTGAAAAAGTGTGTTTTATGTATACCAATAATGCAAAAAAGCAAGCTTGGTTCGATGAAGTGTTTTTGATTGTGTGGGAACCTTCATCAAAACTATTAGCTGAAAATGAAATGCTTCAGGATTACATTAAAACAATGCAGGAGAATGGTGTTAAAGTGGAAGCTTGCTATTACTGTGCTGATATGTACGGCGTAGTCGAAGACCTCAAGAAATTGGATATTGATGTTAAAGGGATGGGCGTTCCATTAAGCAACTATTTGAAAGAAGGTTGGCATACACTCACCTTTTAATTTTCAGGGTTTAATCTTAGGTTAAATCAAGAAAGTGGTCTTGTAATAGTTAGGTGGTTATCGACGCTTTTTCTATTTTTGGGCGATATTATTCAAAAAATAATCACTATCCCGAAAAATAAAATAACATGAGAAAAAAAGTAGTTGCCGGTAACTGGAAATGTAACACTTCAGTTCAAGAAGGTGTTGAGTTAGCAAAAGCTGTTAATGAACTAGTTGCCAAAGAAGGCGCTGAAGACGTTGTTGTTGTTCTTGGAACTCCATTCACACATATTACAAGTGTAGTTGATGCAATTGACACCAACCGTGTAGGAGTATCTGCTCAAAACTGTGCTGCCGAAGCCAGCGGTGCATACACCGGTGAAGTTTCTGCTGCTATGGTAAAGTCAACTGGTGCCGGATATGTCATTTTAGGTCACTCTGAAAGACGTGAATATTATGGCGAAACCAGTGAAATTCTGAATAAAAAAGTTGCATTGACTTTAGAAAATGGCTTAACACCTATTTATTGTTGTGGTGAAGCTTTGGATATTCGCGAAGCTGGTACTCAAAAAGCATATGTGATCAATCAATTAGAAGAAACTATCTTTAACTTGAGTGCTGAAGATTTCAAAAAGTTAATTATCGCATACGAACCAATTTGGGCTATTGGAACAGGAAAAACGGCAACAACAGCACAAGCACAAGAAATGCACAAAGATATTCGCGATGCAATTGCTGCCAAATACAGCCAGGAAGTTGCTGATGAAATTTCAATTCTTTATGGTGGTAGCGCGAAGCCAAGCAATGCTCCTGAGTTATTTGCCAATCCAGATGTAGACGGAGGTTTGATTGGTGGAGCTTCGTTGAAAGCTGAAGATTTCTTAGGCATTATCAATGCTTATTAATTAAAAGAGAAAATACTCAACTAAATAATGAAGCCATCTGAAAAAACAGATGGCTTTTTTTATTTTTATCAGTAATTTACGGAGCGAATTATACGTTCTCCCAAAATATGAAATCTTAATACCTGAGACCCCCATGAGATTAAATACCGATAAATTGATGGAAGAACTGCTTAAGGAATTCAAAAAAGTCGATGAATTTCGAAATCAGTTTAGGAATGATTTTATTGAAGTTTTTACTTCATTGTTGCATAATCTATTTCAATTGGAAAAAGATGAGAAGATGAGTGAAGTGTTGATGATCATGGCTCAGCAAACCATCAGCTTTACGGAATCCATCATTGAAAAGGATCGATCATTTCCGGAATATAGAAAAGAAGAAGAACTGAAAGCAATGGATGATTTACTAGCCAAGCATCAGATACTTGAATCCTATGAAGAAGAAATCAAAAAAATAAAACAGACGCTAAATGATGTCGTTATAAATCATTATCCTACCATATACGAGTTCACTTCATTTGGCTATCGACTACTCGATAGAAAAGCTCAATACTACAGTTACCAGTTTTGGTCGGGCTTTCAGCAAATGAAAATTGCAAAAGAATAAGCGCAAACGTCTGTTGTTGTGAAAGCATCATTCTACTGAGGTAAAAGACGCCTTGTAAACTATTCTTTTCTATCTTCGCCCAAAATATTGATAGCCGACAAATATGAAATACACAAAAGCTAGTTTTGCAATTAATGCTGACAGTGAAACCAACCGCGAGATATTAATTGCCTACCTATCTGAACTTGATTTCGAAAGCTTTGATGAAGTGGATGATGAGGTTCATGCTTTTTCCCCAATCGGGAAAGTTACTTCTAGGGAGATAGAAAATTGCCTGGAGTCAGTTCCCTTCAAAGCTAGTTTTAAACTTGAAGAAATGCCCGATATTAATTGGAACGAAGAATGGGAAAAAAACTATTTTGAACCACTACTACTCGATAAAAAAGTATTAATACGGGCTCCCTTTCATACCGAATATCCGGAAGCAACATACGAAATTGTTATTGATCCGAATATGGCTTTTGGAACCGGCAATCATGAAACAACCAGTTTAATGATGAATCATCTTTCCGGCATTAATCTGGAAGGTCAGGCCGTTTTAGATATGGGTTGCGGAACCGGAATTCTTGGCATTTATGCATCGATGCTTGGAGCAAAAGACGTAACGGCAATTGATATTGATAGCTGGTCGTTTGAAGCAACAATAGAAAATTCAAGATTAAACAAAGTCAGCAATCTGCAAGCATTTATCGGCGATGCACAACTGCTAAGCGAGAAAAAATTTGACATCGTATTGGCAAACATCCAGAAAAACATCATCCTTCAGGATATTGAGAAGTATGTTTCAGTTTTAAATGAAGATGGATTACTTGTTGTAAGCGGATTCTATAAAAATGATTTAGAAGATATTATTGGGAAAGCTGCCGAATTAGTGCTGCATAAAGTTGACATCAAAGAGCAAAATGATTGGATAGCTGTTTCATTTCAGAAATAAAAACAATCTACAACATTGAATTTGTCAATAAACCGGTCATTATTGCAATTGTAAAACTAATGAAAGTACCAACCAAAACATATTCAGACAACAGACGAGTGCCATCTTCGTTTTTAACCGATATTCGTAAAATTGATTTTGCAGCAATCAGAAAACCAATTGCCTGAAATTGCGCACCCAAAACAAATGTCAATACTAAAATGCGCTCCAAAATCCCGATCCACTTCCCTGCGTTTTGCAGACTTGGCTCCCCCATCGTCTGATGAATTTGACTCTGCCAGCGCTTAGTGGCCAGATTGATAATAATCATTGATGGCCAGATGACAAAAATATAAGCAAGTCCGACTACCAAATTTCTCTCGTTCGAAATTAAATCTGAAAACTGTGACGCTATATTTGAAGGCACACCATTTATAATAAATACAACTCCACCAATTGCCACAACATGGAAAACCTGATCAATTAAAAACCACAACAAGCTCCCTGTCTTTGATGGTTTTAAATAAATCTTTGCTAAATCGATCAGGTAATGGAAAATAAATAGAAATAGTGGTATTTGCCAGGTAAAATAATCCAGCGAAAATAAAACAGAAATACTGGTTACAACAAGAATATGATAGAATAACTTTAGTGACTTAACTCCATTCTTGTTTTTATGTTCTACCCACGAATTAGGCTGCAATAAAAAATCAGCAATTAGATGTGCAATTAATAGTCGAAGAAATAAAATCATTACTACTTATATTTTCTCTAAAATATCAAGATACCGTTCATTCATCTTTTCTATTAAAGTCCAATTGGCTAGATGAATTCGATTACTAACCGACGGTTGAGACAAATTCAATATCTTGGCAATTTCAGTTTGTTTGTATCCCTGAACAAGATAATAAATAACTTCAGCTTGCGCCAATGTCCAGCCTGCAAAAATCTGATCTAAAAATGCGCATGCTAACTCAAACTCCTTGTTATATTCCTCATTCGTAGTTGTAATAATTAAGGTTTGTTTCTTCTTTTTCATAGCATCAAGAGCTCGTCCTGACAGCACAAATGGGCGTTCCATCGACTTCCCGATATGCTTCGGAACCTCATTGACTTGTCCAACAGCTAACGATATCCTGACATCCATTGCTGCGTTTGCATTCTTGTTCTTCACCCCTACTTCTTTCTGTTTAAAGAAAGATTTTAAATAAATACACTTTCGAAAAGCTTGCTGAATTTCTTCAGTCATTAGTTGGAAGCTATCTCCTCGACTAGAAAGAATAGGTTCGTCACCTTTAACCAAGTAATTACTGGCCGGTTCTTCTAACACATCCATGGTTTGCATAAATACAGATTCTTCAAACTTTGAAGAATTAATGACATCTGCTGATATTACTGCGATCCTTTGCATGTTCAAATATAGACAAAATAGACTATACTTACAAATATTAGATCATTTAATCTATATTTTTTAATTATAGATTAAAGAGACTATGTATCAAAACTTCGTTCTTTCAAATTCAAGTACTTCCAGATCCTGAATATTTTTACCGTCAACTGTAAATCGAATGGCGGTACAAACTTTATGAAATCCTTTATTACCAGCCGCTCCCGGATTCATGTGCAAGCAATTAATTTTCTTATCATTTATCACCTTTAAAATGTGCGAATGGCCTGCGATAAACAGTTGTGGCGGATTCGTATAGATCTGCTTTCTAATTCTGGAATCATACCGACCTGGATAACCTCCTATGTGGGCAATTAATACGTCAACATCTTCACAAAAAAAACGTAGGGTCTCTGGAAACATTCTACGCAAAACATGTCCGTCAATATTTCCATACACTGCTCGTAAAGGTTTTAATGCAGATAGCTTGTCTGCCAGTTGCTCATTTCCGATGTCTCCGGCATGCCATATCTCATCCACGTTTTCTAAAAACCGTACCACTCTTCTACTTAATTCTCCGTGAGTATCAGAAATCAATCCTATCTTCTTCATAAAAGGGCTATAAACTTTAATGGAAAGCAAAATTAAGCTAATTTTGAAAGAATAATTAATATAGTGGTCACATTTAGCAATTTGCAAATATTTTAAATCCAATAAAATGAAAAGAGTTGTTATTGTTCGTCATGCAAAAGCAGTTCCTTATGGTTACGAAGATGATTTTAATCGAAAGCTTAGAGACCGGGGAAAAAAAGATGCTAACCAAATTAGCTCGACTCTTATGGCCGAAGGAAAAAAAGCAGACTTAATTATTTCCAGTCCGGCCAAAAGGGCATTTAAAACTGCTAAAATCTATGCAGACAACTTTCACTACCCAATCGACATAATTATAAAAATTAATGATTTATACCACGGATTGACAACCCAGGAATTTCTAGATTTGATAAATGATCTTTCTGATGATATTCAGTGTGTATATATATTCGGGCATAACCCAATGATGCACCAAATGAGTTACAATTTATCCAAGTCTTTTAACAGCGACATGCCAACCTGTTCAACTGTAGGGATTGATTTTGAAGTAGATAAATGGAGCGAAGTAGACGCAAGAAAGGGAAATGTGTCATTCCATCTTATACCAAGAATGTTCAATTAGCCGTAGAAATAAAGCAGCCACAAAGCAATTTTAACTTTGAAAAACAATTCCTTTCTCTATTTTTGCAACAAAGAAAACTATGCAGCTTTTTTATACGCCAGACATCAATGCAGATGACTACTGTTTAAATGAAACCGAATCGAAACATGCTGTTCGGGTACTTCGACTAAATGCAGGTGACTCCATTCAGTTAATCGACGGAAAAGGAAACTTTTACGAAGCACAAATAATTGATGCTCATCCTAAGAAATGCCAAGTACATGTCATTAAAAAGGTGAATGGGTTCGGTAAAAGAAATAATTATCTGCATCTGGCAGTAGCTCCCACAAAAAATATTGATCGATTCGAATGGTTTCTCGAAAAAGCGACAGAAATTGGAGTCGATGAAATAACGCCAATTCTTTGTGAGCATTCAGAACGCAAAGTGGTAAAGCACGAACGATTGGAAAAGGTAATCGTTTCGGCAATGAAACAATCGATAAAAGCTTATTTGCCAAAATTGAACCACCTCACTCCTATCAACGATTTGATTAATTCAAGTAGCGAGTCAAAGAAGTTTATTGCACATTGTTACGAACAGGACAAGCATATTCTCAAGAATGAATTGGAGGCCAGTGACTCAAACCTAATATTGATTGGCCCCGAAGGCGATTTCTCCGAAAATGAAGTTACATTGGCAATCGACAAACAATTTATTCCGGTTAGTCTAGGAGAAAGTAGACTCCGCACAGAAACTGCGGCAGTTGTTGCGTGCCACACGGTAAACTTGCTAAAATCATAAAAACAGACTTCATTATATTTTATTAAAGTCAAATTCACATAAAATTTTTCACCAAATCTTTCTTTTTCATATTTACTCACCTATTTTTGCTTGTCATCAAACACACACACATGAACCGATCGCTAAAAGAATACCTTTTGATTACACTAAAGGGTATGGGAATGGGAGCAGCTGATGTTGTCCCCGGAGTTTCAGGAGGAACAATTGCTTTCATTACCGGAATTTATCAGGAACTAATCGACTCAATAAAATCAGTCAACATACGCTCTTTGAAGCTATTTTTCACGGGTAAGTTCAAAGAATTCTGGAGCGAAATTAATGGCAACTTTCTATTAGCTGTTGTCATCGGAATTGGCATCAGCGTATTGTCGCTGGCAAAAGGATTAAAATACCTGCTTGAAAATCATGCCATCCTGATTTGGTCATTCTTTTTTGGACTGATCGTCGCTTCGGCTATTTACGTTGGGAAAGACATTAAACAGTGGAAAATTGGAACTATTATATCAATGATTGCGGGAGCAGTTATTGCCTATTTTATTACTATCGTAACGCCAGCCGAAGCTCACAGCAGTTATGCATTTGTATTTTTATCAGGTTCCATTGCTATTTGTGCCATGATACTACCAGGCATTTCCGGAAGTTTCATCTTGGTACTACTTGGCATGTATAAGTTCATACTTGACGCCGTTTCAGGCTTTAATTTACCGGTAATAGCTGTGTTTATGGTGGGGGCAGCTCTGGGAATCATCTTATTCTCGAATCTATTAAGTTGGTTATTAAAGCGCTATTATGATCTAACAATTGCGCTATTAGCCGGTTTCATGATCGGATCGTTAAACAAAGTATGGCCATGGAAAGAAACCGTGGAAACTTTTATTGACCGGCATGGAGAAGTAAAACCGCTAGTTGAAGAAAATATACTGCCAACAAGCTACGAAACCATCTCCGGACTCCAGCCACAATTAGCGGGTGCCATTGGGCTTGCGGCATTGGGGTTCGCTCTTATTTTTATAATCGAAGGAATATCAAAAAAATTAAACAAATGAAGACATACGGATTAATAGGATATCGACTGGGCTACTCTTTCTCAAAAGGATTCTTTTCCGACAAATTTGAAAAAGAAGGATTGAAAGAGCACGAATATGTCAACTTTGAATTGGATACGATTAGTGAGTTTCCTACAATTTTTGAAAAGAACGACAATATAGCCGGATTGAATTGCACGATTCCTTACAAACAAGAAATCATGCCTTATTTGGATGAAATTGATGAGGAGGCAGCTCAAGTTGGAGCCATCAATACCGTAAAAATTATTCGTTCAGGAAGTCAAAAAAAATTGAAAGGATTCAATACTGACATTTATGGATTTGAGAATTCATTGATGCCAATGTTGAATGAAAAACACAAAAAAGCATTGATACTGGGAACCGGTGGAGCTTCAAAAGCAATCAAACACATTCTGGATAAAAATAGTATCGATTATCTTTCTGCTTCAATCGAAACAGAATTATTCGATAAAGAAATACGCTACGAACAAATTGATGAGACTTTATTGAAAGAGCACCTAATTATTATTCATGCAACACCACTTGGAACCTTTCCAAAAGTTGATAATTGTCCATCAATCCCATATGAGTACATCACATCAGACCATGTTCTTTTTGACTTGGTGTACAACCCTGAATTGACTCTATTTCTAAAAAAGGGGCAGGAAAAAGGAGCTTCAACAAAAAACGGATTGGAAATGCTTCACTTGCAAGCAATAAAAGCATGGGAAATCTGGAATGCATGATTTCCCCATGCCGATGATCGATCTATTATAAGTTAAAACTCAACCAAAATTTTCAGGATCTCACCCGGAGCTTCCGACCACTGTTTCATGGCCTGCGGAGCTTCGGTTGGCTGAACTGTTTTTGAAATTAGCAATTGACTATCGAGCTGGCTGGTTTTTAAGTACTTAATTACAGCTTCAAAATCAGACGGATTAGCATTTCGAGAGCCAAAAATCTGTAGTTCCTTTTGCACCCATAATTTTGTGGGGAAAGCCACATCTTCTTTGGCATATCCAATGCAAACCACACGTCCGGCAAAACCGACTTCCTCAATTGCCGAGCGATAAGTAATTGGGCTACCTGCTGCTTCAACAACAACTGTAGGTCCATTATCATCTGTGATTTTAACAAGCTCATCATGTAGGTTCTGTTTCATCGAATTGATCAAATGAGTCGCCCCGAGTGTTTTCGCAACTTGCAATTTTTGATCATCAATATCAACGGCAATAACTGTTGCTCCTCGCAAATGTGCACGAACAATTGCACCACTTCCAATCATTCCACAACCAAACACCATTACCGTGTCAATATCGGTCACCTCCGCATTGTCAATCGCATGAAATCCGACTGTCATTGGCTCAACCAAGCCAAGCTGAACATCAGTCAACTCCTCATCAACCAACACTTTTTGCCAAGGTACAGCAATGTATTCAGCCATCGCACCATCACGCTGTACGCCAAGCGTTTCGTTGTAACGACATGCATTAAAACGTTTCTGCTTGCATGAAGAACATTGCCCACAATTGGTATAAGGAACAACCGTCACCTTTTGACCAGCTTTAAATTTTGCAGGAGCATCCTCTCCGAC
Source organism: Sunxiuqinia sp. (assembly GCF_055140945.1). Taxonomy (NCBI): domain Bacteria; kingdom Pseudomonadati; phylum Bacteroidota; class Bacteroidia; order Marinilabiliales; family Prolixibacteraceae; genus Sunxiuqinia; species Sunxiuqinia sp. The sequence goes on along the minus strand of NZ_JBSQYS010000002.1, from coordinate 169,524 downwards.
TTCCTGAATAATGGCCGATATTTCGTGCCCCGGAATTCGAGGATATTGCACCAACGGATTTTTTCCGAGATAGGTGCTCAAATCTGATCCACAAAATCCTACATATTTTATTTTCAACAAAATATCTTCGTTACCCACCTGCGGCATATCGCGATCAACGATTTGCATCTCGCCGGGTTTTACTATTTCAATTGCTTTCATTCTTTTATATTGTTTATGTTATGCGACTCGTGTATTTCCTCTTATGCTTTCTTTAAAAGGATATGAGTTTTTTTCACGGTCATTCTTTCTATTTAAAGTTGATATGTTTCAACTGCATTTTTATAAAAAATCTGCTCTTTTTCTGAATCACTCAGATCCGACAGAACTTGCTTGACCAGCTGCAGCCAGCCTGAATATTTTGTAGCCACCAGACAAACCGGCCAATCCGATCCATACATTAATCTGGAGGGGCCAAACGCATCTAATACAACATCAAAATAGGGTTGCAGCTGTTCCGGTGTCCACTGCTTAAAATCAGCTTCGGTAACCATTCCACTAATTTTGCAAGAAACATTCTCCCGCTTTGCCAACTCCTTTAGACTTTTAGCCCAAGGTTCAATTTCATTCAATTTGATTTTAGGCTTGGCTATGTGATCTAACACAAAAACCTGCTCAGGATGTTGATCGACAAACTTGATTGTATTCGGCAACTGATATTCCAATATCAAAATATCGTACACCAATTGGTAATCCTTCAACAATGAAATGCCTCGGTTAAATGCTTCCCCTAAAATAAAGTCAGGATCCGGCTCACCTTGAACAACGTGGCGAACTCCTTTCAGCCATTTATTTTCAGAATACTTTTGCAGCAGCTCGTTAACATTATCAGCCGCCAGTGGCAACCACCCCACTATCCCTTTCATAAGATTGTTCTCGGCAGCCAACGAGAGTAACCATTCGGTTTCCTCAACAATTTGCCGAGCTTGCACTGTTACAACGCCGCTTACTCCGGTCGAATCTATTGTAGCTTTCAAATCTTCAGGCAAAAAGCTCCGGCGAATTGTTGCCATGTCATCATCAATCCAGTCAAATTCAAGCGGATCGTAATTCCATAAATGATGATGTGTATCAATAATCATGATTTGATCTTTTACAAATATTTGTAATCTGAATCAATAATTCCTTCTTTCTTTAATTCCTCCCAAAACTCATTGGGGAATTCTCTTTTCAAAACTTCTTTGTTGTTTGCCATACGCTTGGGCTTACTAGGATTAAGTGCCACGGCACTAATTTGCGGCGCCGACAAAGCAAACTTCAAACAAGCATCGCCAGGCTGAATGTTGTGTTTGTCGCAAATTGCAAAGAACTTCTCGCGCCATTCAAACAGATGCTTACCTGCCGGATCGTTGGGGTCGAGAACTCTATAGTCAAAATATTTGCCACCAGTAATGAACCCGGCATTAAAAATAGCTGAATTAATAATTCCAACTCCATCCTGATCCAGTTGTTCAATGAAGTCTACAATCTCTTTTGGATGATGATAAAGTGTGAATTTATTGGCAAACATGACCCAATCAAACTTTACGTTCTGGTATAGCTCTTTAATAACCAACCAATCTTTAGAGCCAATTCCAACAGCTTTCACTTCACCTTTTTCTTTCAATTCGAATAGTGCTTTGTAAGCTTCCAAAATATCGTTTACTCTGGCTTGACGATCTCCCTCGCTACTTGCAGCTGCCAAATATTCGTCAGGATCGTGTACTGAAACAACTTCCGATTTATAAGTTCCTCCTAAAAGTTCGCAGCCCTGCTCCCAACACTCCAATATTCCGGAATAGCTTATTTTTTGTACCGCATCATATTTTAAGTTCGCCCAGGCTCCCTTTTCAAAAGTGGGTTCGTCAGTCGTTAACGGAATGCGGTACCAACCCAATTTATTACTGATTGTAATCGTTGATGGATCGACACCGAGTTTTTCAAGTCCCTTTCCGATAACCTCTAAAGCCAACCCTGCACCATACTTACCAGCGCTGTCAATCATGACCTTCCCCTCGCTAACTCGAAACCACTCTTTCATCAAGCTAAGTTTCTCATTATCCGAAAGTTTTCGGTAAAGATTTCCTAAAAAACTAGTACCATATATAATTGACGGGCATTCAATTCCCGTATTTCCTAGTTGCTTATTTTTACTCATTGGAATATGTTTCTTTTAACTGTCCTTCGATTGCCGGATAACTGTTCTCCTGATCGATCTCAAAAATTCGTTCCATCAATTGCCACTTCTCATTGGCTGAGGCGTCCTCTGATGTTTGCTGAAATTGGGAAACATAAGCCTCCCATTCACCTTGTCGTGGTTTTTGGGCCAAGTCGGCCATCGCCTGTTCATGGTCAAAATCAGCAATGGTATCCATAATCATGAACAACTGGCTGCCGTGTATATAGATTTCCATATCCAGAATGCCCACTTCCTTCATGCCTTCAGTAATTTCAGTCCAGCAAGCACCCGGAGCATGAATCTTTTTATAGCCTTCAATTAACCGAAGATTATCTTCTAAAGCCAATGTTTTGCAGTATCTCTTAAATTTCATTCTATTACTTCTTTATTCCTTTCCTAAATTAGGTTGATTCTCCAAAAGCTGATCAATAATTTGCTGCTTTACTTTAAAAATGGTTCCATGCTTATGCCCTTCGGGAAGTGAAACCTGATCTGAAATATTCTTAAACGTTTCAAAATCGGTTGTACTCACCGCTCCATATTCATAGTCGCCATACGAATCGAAATAAATCAAGTACTGATCGCCCACTTTGGCGACAGTCGGTCCTTCGGTTTTAAATTTCGTAAACGGGCCGGAGATATCATGAAAAGGGCCAACCGGAGAATCAGCAAAGGCAACCTTTATATTTCGCATAGGACGCGTATTATCTTTAAACACCAACACATAGTCGTTTGGAGCGCGCTTTACAATCGTCCCGTCAATTGCACTAAAGCCGGGATCGAGAAATAGTTTCGTTTCTGAAAACGTTTCAAAATCTTTAGTTGTGACATAGTATTGTCGATGATTATTTCTCTCTTCTTCAATTCCCTTTTCGAATTTGTAGGGCACTGTTGATGCCCAAACAATAATATATTCGTCTTTTTCATCGTCGTAAAAAAGCTCGGGAGCCCAAACATTTACAGTAGAAGTATCATGATCCATCAGCAAAATATGTTTTTCCTCCGACCAGTTGATTAAGTCTTTTGAGCTTGCATAACCAATTCCTAAATCATCTCGCCATGATGAAGTCCAGACAAAATGAAAAGTACCGTCGGGCCCTTGCACAATAGAAGGGTCGCGCATAACTTTTTGAGTTCCAACTTCTGGTGCCAAGTATGGTCCTCCTAAGTCATTCCAATGGTAGCCATCTTCGCTGTAAGCTAAAAACAGACCATCGGTTGCCGGCTCTCTGAAGGTGCTAAATACATAATATTCTTTTTCTTGTCTGCAGGCCATTAATACTATAAACAGCATTGCCAATATCCAATATCCTTTTTTCATATTTTTCATATTTTAGATTGCAAAAATTAACCTTGCTTTTTAGAACAAGCTAATGTTTATCGCGATAAACACAATTTTCAAGTTGACAAAGATTGCATTGGTAATCGTGAAACTCAACCTTTTCACCAATCCCAATTAGTCCGCTAATCGATTTCACGGGATGCATCAAAGCCGATGGTGTCAGCTTTACATCGCACACAGTTCCTCCGAAAATGGAAAACAGTTTGTGCTGATCGGTCACATTCCAATGACAATAACCGGGACTATACCTGTTTGTAATTTTTCTCCCTGCTTCATGTTCACTCAGGCTGATAGCTTCTTGTATTTTATCGCCAACAGCCTCCGCAATGGCACTTCCAATTACATCGTACACGTAGCCAAGAACGGGGTCTTCGCCCTTCAGCAACTTATCAGCAAGCTGACTAATCTCCGCTCCGGCAGTACATACAAAGAAGGCAATATTTTCCGCGCCGTTTAACTCTTTTCGAATCGTTCGTCCAACGTTAAATTGCAAGTTCTTAACGCAGACTTTTTTTTCATCAGAGCAAAACTCATCCATCTTTAGAATTCGGTATGCCCCTTTTATATCATTCAGTTGTTTACAACACTCAAACGCCTGAGCCAAATAAGTTGGGAATGGTTCAAAAAATGAATCTTCGGTGTATCCTAAAGTTGTTATAATTTCCTTCGGATCAATTTCCAGTTCTTCAAATGTAAAACTTCTTTCAATGTTCATCTTTGCAGTATTCGTCAAACATAAGCTGAAGATTCTTCTCATCCTCAAAATTACCAATTAAAACAAGATCTCCAGCGCCCGAGAAATTCTCGACTTCGTGTATCGTAACCGAATCTAAAACCCCTTGAACGAAAGCTGACTTGCCAGTTTTCAACTTGACAAACCCCTTGCATCGGAGACAATCTGCCTTTAACTGATTCAAGAACTGAGTTAAGTTTTCGGGAGCGATAGAACGGGTTGAACGAATTACAACAGATCCGATATCCGGTCGCCCTAAAGCCGAAGCTTGATCTTCAGGAAATAAGTTGAGTGCTTTTTTGTAATCGTTAATATCAACCTGACCGTAAAGCCCCTCTACTACCTTTGCAAACGGATTGATCGTCTTAATTTTCGTTAAAAGATCGTCGGTACTTCCTTTTAACAAGTCTGTTTTATTTAGGATAATGGTGTCTGCACTCCGCAGCTGGTGCTCCATTCGTACTTTTAGAGCGGGTATCCGGTTAAAATTGAAAGCATCAACCAAACACCAAACATGTTCTAAATAAACTTTACCCTTTAATTGCGATGATTGAAAAATTTGCCCAACACCGATGGGATCAGACAAACCCGATGCTTCCATCAGCAACAGATCCGGCTTATATTTTTTAACAAATTCATTTAACGATTGAATAAATGAACCAAGCAGACACACACAAAACACCGAACCATTATTAATTTCCAGCACCTGAAAATTTGAGTCTTCATAAAACTTTCTCCCGTCAATATTGACAGGAGAAAATTCATTTTGAATAATCGCTATATTTTCTTTTGTGTCGGTCTTTTTCAGAAAATGATCGAGAAATGATGTTTTGCCACTTCCTAAAAACCCGGTTATTAAGTGCAATGGAATGCTCATTAATTCATCGCCTTTTTAATTGCTTTTTCAATTTCAGTTTTGCGTGGAATTTGACTGATAAATTCCACGTTTCCGTTGATACAGGTCGTCGGCACATTTTGTACGCCTAAGGCCATCATCATCTGAATTCCTTCTACATCCTTAATTTTATGCTCGTTGACAATCACCTTGTCTCCAAAATCGATCGAAGCCTGTTTTACTGCCTCAACCATATATTGGCAAGGGGCGCACGAAGCAGAGTCGAGTGTGATAATGTCAACCACTACTTTGCCTTCTTCGAAGTGACCGTCCAAGCTCAAGGGTTGCAAGGATGAAGTGTGTTCCATTTCGCGAGCCACCTGCTGGGCATAATCGTCATAAACCAATTCTGTAACCGCTTGCAAGTTCGCAACCGGCGTATCCATTGGCAAATCACATCCCGGAGCCAAAATGAAACCTTTTTTTCCACCCAGATCCAAACAATTAACCGCTTCCTTTCTCGAGTCCATTTCGTTTCCAAGCAAAAGCACGCTGGTCAGCTTCATATTTCCACCAAAACTAATTCCTTTTGCCAATGCTGTTTCCTTCACAAAATCTAACGGAATATTTTCATCAATCGAAATATTATCTGGTTTACAGTCACACATTACTTCAATGTTTTGTTGTGCATGACCACAAACAAAGAATGAACTGTATTTTTTCTTTGAACGAACAAAATCAAATATTTTCGTAACTGATGGACTTACAAAAGTTTCGAATGACATCGGATCAATCTGGCTGGTCATTGGATCGACAACAGCAATCACATCGCAACCGGCATCCAGCAACAATTCGGCATGTTTAATACCAACCTGAGCACAAAACTCCATCAGTTCATTCACATAGTCAGGATCTTCGAACAGCTTCATAAAAATATCGGTTCCCAGCAGGTGTAGCGCCAACGTAAAAGGCCCGGTAATTAAACCATACAAAGCCAGCTCGGGATGTTTTTTCCGTAGTTCTCTTGTCGCCTCTAAAACAAGCGGTATTCGTCCGTCGTTTTCGGTTGGCAGTTTTAACGAACTAAGTTCAACACCTTCGTTTAACGGATGTGAAATGACTGCCGGAGGGTTCTCTTTGCTCCAAGCCAATTTACATCCAAGGATTTCGGCTTCAATCTGTAAGTCGAAAGCCACCGGAATTCCATCGGGCTTATACAATTCAATAGCCTTATCAATTCCATCAACAATATGTTTCGAACTGCGCTGGAAAGCTTCAGCATCAACACCAATTAAATTTCCACCGTGCACCCCAACAAAAGGAACCCATGGAATTCTCTCTACCTCTTCAAGCCGAAACGCTTTTTCCAACAATTTTAATCCGTTCATGTTTAAGCTGTTTTAGTATTTAAAAACTCAACAATTGCCTGTGGATCCGAAGAATAATTATCGGCTCCAATTTTCTTACTAAATTCTTCGTTTACAGGAGCGCCACCAATAGCCACTATGGTATTAGGAGCTGCTGCCTTTATTTCCTTTGTAATCCGTTCCATATTAGCCATAGTGGTTGTCAATAATGCCGAAAGACCAACTACCGCTCCCGGATTTTCATTTAACGCCTGAAGGTACTTCGGAGTGTCAACGTCGGTTCCCAAATCAATTACTTTATAACCATTCCCTTCAACCATCATGGCAACCAGATTTTTACCAATATCATGCAAATCGCCTAAAACAGTTCCAATTATAAAGGTTCCTTTTTGCTTTGCCGCACCTGAGTCGAAATAGGGCTTCAAATGAACCATCGCGGTACTCATGGCTTTCGCCGACATTAATACCTGAGGGACAAACACTTTGTTCTCGCGAAACTTTACACCAACACGTTCCATGCCGGGCATCAATCCTTCGGTTAGCACATCTTGTGCGTTCACTCCCTCGTCTAATGCCTGCCGGGTAATTTCATCGGCACCGTCTTCCCCTTTCATTTGCGGAGGAAATGGTGCAGCCTTGTTTATTTTTCCAAACTCAATACAGTTGGACAGTTTATTTAGTAGTTCGTTCATAATTAAGTTGATTTTATTTTTTGGGTTTATCAGCAGATATCTTGATCGATAAGCTTACTTCTTTTTAGCATCTTCAATGCGTTTGTGCCAATCTTTACTTTCTTTATTCAAGTCGTAACCTTCTTTTGAAAGATAATTATTAATGCGACCCTTATATTTCCCAAACCAGGCATGTTTCGCTTTTGAAGATCCGGCATCCATTGCTTTTTCCCGGGCATCATAAAGTGCCCGGTAAATGAATTTCTTTTGATCTTCAGTCAGCTGAGGAATCATTTCCTGAAACGCTTGATAAGTTTTAGGAAAAACGCTGTAAGTCATTCCATCTTTCACTTTCTCAATTTGATCAGGTTTAAGATCTTTGGCCAGGTTTTTCAAATAACTGTTGTGCAGGCTGTCCAATTTCTGATCAGCCTCTTCTGTCAGTTCTTCAATTTTCTCTTTCACCTGCTCCTCATCCTTTGCTTCTTCTTTCAAGGTTTTTACAGTAGCATCTAACTGATCGTGAACACCATTTAAATCATAATACTGTTGTGCAATCCGATCGCGTACCCGATTGAATTTTTCTTCAACATCGATGTTCAGTGTTTCTACAATCTTTTCGGCGCGTTTGCTAACAACTTCCCAGTAAGCTTCATCTTTGTGTGGTAAATTAGTTGCTCCGCATGCTCCGAATCCAAATACGAATAAAATAACGATTGAAATTTGTCTCATTTTTTATGTTTTTTAAATATTTCGTTCCATTTAATTTACTGAAAAACAGATTTTAGATATGCTACGTTGGCTCCAAAATTACCTCGAACATCCCGCGTGCTATTTGCATCACGCGATCTCTCTACCAGCAACCAGCCACTCCATTCCAATTCGTCAAGGGTGGTTTTAATTTGGTGCATATCGATTTGCGGATCGTTTTCCAACCACACACTATCTTTATTGGTAGCATGAATCTCACAGATTCTGTTTTTACCTAATATTTTCAACTCCTCATTAATATCCCGACCACTTTTTAAAGGATTGGCAAAATTGAAGCATATCTGAATTGCGGGAGATCCTATATCATTCAGAAGATCCACTTCTCCCTTTGCATCCAATGCAGTTTCTATGCCAATAACCACTCCAGCGGCTTCAGCTTTTTTTCCAACCTCTTTTAACCGTTCAACAATTGCAGCCCTCCGCTCAGGATATTGAATCAAATCGCCCTCAACACCTAGAGGTAAAAATCCAACCTTCACCCCCATCAATACCATTGTATTGATGCAGTCCTGAATCGTTTCCACTGCACCTTCTCTTTTAGGGAGCGACTGTGAATAAAAGCCAGTCATGGCTAATGAGCTAATCTCGATACCCAGCTGACGAGCAGTGTCCATATATTGTTTTCGAATCACCGGATCAATCAGTTTATTATTAAAGGTCGGACGATTTCCAAGGCCTCCCATGTCCACTTCTACTCCATCAGCTCCAATTTCTTTTGCCAAAGGCAATGCACTAATTTTTTGGCGTTTCAGAATCATCAAATCCACAACCCCAACTTTATACTGAATCTCCTTTTTTTCTTTCGGAACTGGTTTGCATGAATGTCCAACAATTAAACTCAACAGCATTAATGCCTTCAGCCAAATTGTGAATTTAGTTAACCTTTTTTTAGATTCTCCAGTCATCTGTTCATTAAATTTTAATGTCCGTTGAATAAGATGTACAAACCAACCATCACTACAATTAAAGCTCCCCACAAAATCCATACTTTTTTTGACGGCGTTTGCAACTTGCCATAGTCCAACACATTTTGATCTTCTGATTTTTTATCGAAATAAGAAATCAGGAAAGCCAGCAAGGCCAGTACAATAAAAATAAAGAAGGACAATAACAAAAAGTGAGGCCAAAAATCATATTTGTCTTTAGGAAAAATCCATAAATACGTAACACCAGTCCCCAGACTAAGTAAAGTACCAACTGACAGTGTAAAGTTTGCAGCTCTTCGGGTGGCTTTCTTCCAAAGTACTCCGAATAAAAATACGACTGACATTGGAGGTGCAATGAATCCTAATATGGCCTGGAAAACATCAAAAAGATTCAATCCTTTTATGCTATCGATAGCCACAGCCAGAAAAACGGCTATAAAAGCACCTAAAACGGTAACGATACGTCCAATCGATACAATCTCTTTTTGTGTTGCCTGAGGTTTGTAATTTTTCACATAAATATCCATAGTGAAAACAGTACTCAATGAGTTCAATGCCGAGTCGATGGTACTTACCAAAGCAGCAATTAACACGGCCATCACCATCCCAATCATTCCTGATGGCAGCAATCGTGTTACCATTGTCATATAAGCCTCATCCGGATTTTTCAAGCCGGGAAATAGCACAAAACAAGTAATACCGGGAATAATAAACAGTGCCACATCCAATATTTTCAGCCATCCCGTAAAGTTGGCACCGAGCTGTCCATGCTTTAAGCTTTTAGCACCAAGCACCGATTGTACCATCGATTGGTCGGTACACCAAAACCAAACTCCCATAATGGGATATCCGAGCACAATAGCGAGCCATGGGTAGTTCTTATCATCCATGGGCAGAAGCAAGTTCCAGTAGCTGCCCGGGGTATTATGAAAAATCTCCATCGGCCCACCTGCTTTGACAACACCAACCACTGTCAGAATCAGCGAAACGGCAATTAGCAAAATCATCTGAAAAACATTGGTGTATGCAATGGCCTTCAAACCACCGGCAATGGTGAAGAAAGCAGCAATCACTACTAAAATAACAACCGATAGCCACAATGGGAGGGCTAAGATTTGTCCTACTAAAATTCCGCCGGCAAACAAGGTAAGTGCCAGCCACGAAATAAGAATGGTAACCAGTGTGTACCAAGCCAGGATACTTCGGGTAGACTGCCCAAAACGCCGACCCATAAATTCGGGGAGCGTTTGCACATTGGCGCCAAGATAGCGTGGTGCAAAAACGGTGGCCAGCAAAAAGATGAAAACAAATGCGTACCATGCAAAATTACCGGCAACTAAACCGGTGGTATAACCGATACTTGCTGAAGCAATCAACATTGACGGACCAACATTGGTTCCCCACATGGTTAAACCGATACTTGGCCAACCCAATGAGTGACCGGCCAAAAACAAGTTTTCGTCACTTCCACCTTCTTCTTTTTTCACAAAACTTACCCAATACCCAATTCCGATTAAAACGACCAGATAAATGCCGACAATGATAAAATCAAGAGGGTTTAGGAAACTATTGATATTGTCCATAGTAGTTTGATTAGTTTTTTCTGCTAGTTGTTATTTTATTCGTTTAATTAATTATCCAATTCTTTTTTGGGCTTCTTTCCAGCACTCTTTGGCAATTTGCCCGTAAAGCAAAGCTTGTTGCCAACGGTCACCCTCTTCAACCCATTCTCCCTGCGCATTTTGAATTTGCCGAGCATAGAAGATATCAGCTTGCAACAATTCAACCGTAAAGCAGAGGTAGTCGCCAGGTTTCGCCGTTTTCAGAAATCCGGCGAAAGCACGTGTCCACATCTCTTTAAAATGGTCGACATAAATCTGGTTTTTACCATCGGCAATATCAACCTGAATACTACCAGGGTTTCCAATACGACCATGAATAAATCGAACACGATCGAAAACCGGAGCGATGAAATCCCACTTGTTTTCAATTCCGCCGTACACCATTTCCTGCCCGGTGTACCAATGCGAAAAATCCCCATTAAAACGAATCTCGGGGAATCGCTTGATGAGTTCAACTGTTCGCTGCATATCCTGTGTAATGGTCGACCGGTGGGTTTCAAAATAAATTGGGAAGTCATTTTTTACTGACATATCCAATACATATTGAACCAGCTCATCGATCTCCTTATCGCTTTCCATTCCCCAACCAACATGCAGGGTGGCGCAATTGAAGTTTTCCTTTTTCCACTTTGGAAACAGATCATCCAGCTCACCTACCTTGTTAATCCGAGCATGCGCGGTTAGTTCCAGCCCCAGCTTCTTACATAAATCAGGATCGCCATCTTGCACACCTGCATATCCGGCTGCTTTTATGGCATTGTGTTTTTCCTCATCGTTGCCGCGAGGACCTGCCGAAAACGAAGGCAGATCGCTACAATTTCCATAGTTTAGATCCAGTCTTAAATAAGGCTGTTTTTGAGTTCCATCATTCGTATTTTTAATCATCATACTTCTACTTTTGTAATTTACCATTTACTACGAATGGATCAACAAGATAAAGCGGGCTTCCATCATCCTTTAAAATGGGCTGATCAGAATATTGCATCAGCAGCACTCTTCTGGATTTATCGGTGTTGTTCGATCCACTTCGGTGAAAGCAAACACTTGAGAAAAGTGCAATATCTCCTTTATTCAGTACTGCCGGAACTCCGGGATTATCTCCAGCATATCCGATCATATCGTTTGTTCCAGCCTCAAGAGTATGATCAATCCGTTCTTTTGTTCCGGCTTCGTCGTAAGTTAATAAATATACGGTTCCGTTCTCTTCGTTTACATCGTCCAATGGCAACCAGCACGACAAATACGGGTTATGCTTTTCTTTCACATATCCTGAATCCTGATGCCAGGCAAATTTCATCCCCTTATCGGCAGCTTTTACCACATATTGTTCTAGAAACAGATACACATCATCACCCAAAATACTTCGGGTAATTTCTTCCATTTCTTTTCCAAACAAAAGCTCCTGCATCGGTTGGCTTGATTTGTTTTTCATCGCAATGAAATACCTTTTCCCTTTGTGGTTGATCTCATCAACTTCAACCCCCTTGGCGTCCATTTCAGCATCTTTTTCCTTGATGAAGCGTTCACATTCACCCTGGATCTTTTGAATCATCTCCTGCGAAATTACGTTACGCAAAATCACAAAGCCGTCTCGCTTATACTGCTCAATCTGCTCATTGGTAATAATTGTACTCATTGTGTTTATTTTTAGATTATTATTCGAAATGTTATGGATTCAGAAATGACGTAAGGCCATATTCGTCAATGGTATCTTGTACTTTCTCCGGCTTTCCCGAAGCCAGGGTTTTCTCCATGGTTTTCAACAAAGCCACTGTTCCAACTCCTTCTTTTAAATCCGGATAGGCAATGAAGTCTTTTTCAATACTATCGGCAAAATGCTCCAAATAATTATTGTATTCACCAGCGTGGTGGCTTTTTCCTTCAAACCGAAAATAGTACTTCAGCTGATCATCAAATGTGATTTGCTTGTCCTCCCCATTTTTATCAGCAATGGTGTATCGCAAATCCATGTAGTCGCCCTGGCTGCAACCTTCCGTTCCGCGAAGAACACAGCTCATTTCACTCTCGCGAATTGCCGGTTGAACCGGGCCTGAATACGATCCACTTACTCGTGCAATACGTCCATCTTTGGCTTTAAAAATAAAGTGCATGGTATCTTGGTTTTTCAATCCTCCTGCTACCCCATTCGGACTTAACATGCCATAGCCCATCACTTCTTCAATTTCGGGCAAGTACCAACGGATAAAGTCTACCGGGTGGCTCAATCCTCCAAACAACCACTTGAAACTATCCTGCAACGACCAACCTTTGCCTAAAAACCAACGGTGGTCGGCATTATAGTGAGCCTCAACAGTAACAAGCTCTCCTATTGCTCCATTTTCAAAATCAAGTCGTTGCTTTTTCATCGGCTCAAAAAAGCGGGAGCTTTGCCCCACAAATACTCGTTTGCCAACTTTATGGCTCAACTCCAGTAAGCTCGCCGCTTCCACCAAATCATCGAGCAATGGTTTTGTGCAAACCACATGCTTCCCATGAGAAAGCGCCATTTTTATATGCGCGGCATGTAAATGATCCGGAGTATAAATACCAACAACATCAATCTCAGGATCACTCAACATCTCTTCCAAATTAGTCGTGTAATTATGAAAATCAAACTCTTTAGCCCGCTGCTTACACAAATCTATGTTTAAGTCGCAAACAGTTTTCAACTCCCATTTTGCGCTATTCAGGACAGCAGACATTGTACTCCGTCCTTCACCCAATCCTAAAATTCCTATCTTCAACATCTTCGTAATATTTCAAGTTTAATAAACCAAATACGTGTTAGCCACAACAAATTGCCAATCCTATTCTATTTGTATTTATCTACAATTTTTAAGGCAGCTTCAATATCTTTTTCCGATTTGAAATCGACATTGATGTGCAAGCCATCAGTTCCAATATTATCAATTAAAGGCTCTAATTCATCCAAAGTCACCCAGTTGGCCATAATTGATTTTCCGCCGGCAAGAATTCGCTTGTACAAATCGTACCAGCAAGGATCGCCACCTTGTGGTTCGCCCACCCCGGGAGTCCACTGAATAGCATTCAACTCATCGATACTCAAAATGGCGTCCAGGTGTCGTTGTGCTCCCACTCCATCCAAATGATAAAGCGTATAATCAATCTTCTGGCATTGTTCTTTTATGTAAGGCAATACAAAACGAACGTAGTCTTCCTCCGAAATCATAATCGAGATATCGGACTGTACTTTAGAGACCGTTCCGGGTGCCCAAATCGAGAAATAACAGTAGGCCATTTCTCCATCTTCCTGAATAACATCGTAAATTTTGTTAAAAGCCTGAAAATACACATCGTTTACCTGTTGAAGTTGCACTTCCAATTCCTCCGGCTGCATAATCATATCCATCAGCAGGTCCTGTGTTCCTTTAATACTGGCCAACACATCCAGCCCTTCAACCAAGTCGGGACATCCAACGTAATAGTTTCCATTTGAACGTTTTTTGCATTCGTTCAACAGATCCATGTGCAGTTTCCAGGCCGGCGTAGTTTCATCAAACGTCAGGTTCATATCAATACCTTCTTTGTGTCTGATCCAGATGGTATCATCGCCTCCTTCCAGTTCCGCGCCCATTAAGGCAGCCAGCGAGCCAGGCCCTAAATGCGTATTAGCAATAGGCATAATATCAGCCTTAAAAGAACTCCGCGACAGTTGGTAATTGAGGTTTTCAGCGCGCCAAACCGGATCGAACCAGTATTGTTTCAAATCCCTGGCATCAGCTGGTTTTGATATATCAGCATGCGGCTTACCATCTTTTTGCAGGTGCTCCCACATATTCAGAATAATTCCCTTTTGGTCCCACCAATTGAGGAAATTCTGCTTTGATTCGTCTATATTTTCTTTCCAGGTATTCATTTTAGTTTCGAGTTCTAAGTTTAAAGTTTCAATTTCCAGGTGTACCTACAAATTCAAGTGCCTCTGGAAATTGGTTATTGGTTGTTTTTTATTTCTATTTTTTTCTTCGCAATCCCTATTCTATTTCAATAAATCCGCCAGGATACTATTCACAATTCCGGTGTAAGTTTCAGCAAAAACGAGTTTTTTGGTCTTTGCTAAATCAATTTCATCAGTGTTGGATACATGGTGCGGATAAACTGAAATCTGTGCTCCTTCTTTCACCCACACCGGCATTTCATCCAATGGGCACTCAAAGTCGTTCAGCCAACGATTACCTTGAGTAAGTTCGCCTGAAAACAGATTCACCCATTCTCCTTCGGGCAAATACACATCTCGCCTATTCTCACTATTCATAACCGGAGCAACCATAAAATCATCTCCGAAATAATACTGATCATCAATATGCCAGCACATTTTATCTTTGGGATGATGAAAGATCAAAGCCCGAAGCACAGGGAAACCGGTTTGTGTTATTTTTTTACTTTGCTCCAACAAATACGGAATTAAGGCGTAACGAAGTTTCAGCCACTTGCGAACAATTCCGGAAATTGCCGGATATTCGTATGGCTCACGCTTGGACGTCCCATGATAACGCAGGTGTGACGAGAATACGCCAAACTGAGTCCAGCGCACGTATAAATCGTCAGGAACCACGGAGTTCATAAAATTCGGCACGCCATGAAAACCGGGAACATCGTGACTCCAAAAGCCAAATCCGGAGAGGCCAATATGCAAGCCTCCTTTTAACGAACCGGCTAATCCATCCCACGAGCAAGCTGAGTCGCCACCCCAATGTAACGGATAACGCTGACAACCAGCCCAACCGGCACGCGCCCAAACAATGCCATCGCCAGTTACTTCTTTGGTTATTTCGTACGCTGCTTTTTGATAAAGCAATGCATATAAATTGTTCAACTTACCGGGCGACATGGCATGGTAATCTGCGTCCATGTGAATGTCTTCGCCAAAATCAGTTTTAATACAAACCACTCCCATTTCGAGTAGCTCCTTCAGCAATTCTTTATACCATTCAACCGCTTTTGGGTAAGTAAAATCGATGGTGCCCACATAATCTAATGCGCTAAAATTTGAGCCACCCTGCTGCTTAACTTCGTTCACTTTGCATATGTACTCATTGTCGCGTGCTTCGGCAAGTTGCTCCGCTTCGGCAGCGATATAGGGCATTTGCCACAAACTTACCTTGTAGCCATCGTTGCGCAAATTCTGTACAAATCGTTTCGGATCAGGAAAACGTTCCGGATTAAATTTCCACTCGCACAACCAGTCGGTACGAAACCACCCGGTGTCCAGATGAATAACATCGCAAGGGAAATCTTCCTTTCTCAGGCGATTACAAATTTCAGTTACTTCCTCTTCCGAAAAATAGGTCATCCGGCTCATCCAAGTACCAAAGCTCCATTTGGGGAGCATGGTAGGAAAACCTGTTAGTTGACGATAGCCTTTTAAAATTTCTTCGGGCTGATCTCCTCCAATCAGAAAAACATCCATCGCCGGCTCTTCAACCAGCAATTGCACCGAGCGAGTAGAATGATCGGCTACTGATAATTTCCCGTGAGCCGAAGTATGCATGAATATCCCATACATTCGACTGGACATTAAAAACGGGACATTCTTATAAGTCCGTCGATTATTGACTCCCTGCCCGTCCTGATTTTTTAGCTGAAACGTTTGTCCTGACAAATCCAATTTGGAGAACCGTTCGCCTGAACCGACAAATTTCTCATCAGGCTCCACGAGAAAAGACAGGGTTGTTCGATCGAATTTACCATTCTCTTCAACAACGGCTAATGCATAGGCATCGTGCCGCGCCGGAAAGAACTGATCGTAAGCACTTAATTTAACTTCCTTTATTCCATCAGGATACAGCGTCAAATCAAGAGTTTCTTCCGGTGCCGGAACCAAATCGCTCCAAAAATCCAATTCAATCGGACGACGATTTAATGAAGCTTTCAAAACTCCACGAGCATCCTTAATTAGCCATTCTTGGTCCGTTTTTTCAACATGAAGTGGATTAAGCTGGAGCTCCGGATGCATATTCAACATCACGGAATCGGGCATGGCAGCTGCTTCGAAACCAATAGCTAACCGAAGGATATTTGATCCGTAGGCACGGATTCGAAGCGAATAAATTTTTCGTGGAGTTTCTTTATCTGGTTCAATATCGTTCGAAACTTTTTGTTTCTGAAACGGAATTTCGAACACCACATCTGTTCCATCAACCTCCAATGATACCGGAGCACAAGCCTTCCACAAAGTCTCCCTTCCAGACATTGCCGGATCGAAATCCATAAAATCAAAAAGCTGATAGTTGGTTTGTTTCATCAAAAATTATTTTTTAGCGAATAAATGACAGCAGTAAATTATTGTCGAAATAATCAGTTCAATCCTATCATTTTAGTCATTAGTTAGTTTTTCTTATTCAAATCACAATCCGTCCAATTCTATTTCTCTAAATACCAGATCAATAATAATTGTAATCCGAAATCAAATATCTGAATTTTAATAAAAATAAAATGCCATTTTCAATCGACGGTCGATTCTATAAATTTTTTTCTTATTTTTGAATGATCGGCCTGAAAACAGGAGGCTAAAAAGACCCAATTCCTAATCGCTTTCACATGGAAAATTTAACACCATCCAATACATTCAACCCGAAAAAGAAAAGTGGAAACCAAGGAATCTGGTGGCACAAAGATAATCCAGGCCCGTTAAATGCAACTCCTTATATCAGGCAGTATGGGAGTATGAAATTTTCAAAGGTAAGAATGGACGCAACCATGCTACCTCACTTAAATGACGGTATTGAAATTCATTTTGTGAACAGTGGGAAATACAAATGGGTAGTTGAAGGAACGGAAATTGAACTTTTACCCGATAACCTTTCGATAACAACTCCCTGGCAACTAAACGGAAGCCCTGCCGGGAAAATGGATATTGGCGAAATCACCTGGATTGTAATTAAGCCCGAACAGTATTCTGAAAGCACGCCCCTTCAGCTTGGTACCTGGACAAAACTATCGAAAGAGTTCCAGGAAAGTTTGGGGCATCTATTGATTCACGAAGGTGCCATCGTTATTAAAAAGGCTAAAATTTTCAAAAAGTACTTTGTGGAATTAAAGAAAGAACTGACGACCCAGCAAAGTGGCTTTGAAATTATGGTTGGTAATATTATTGAAAATCTTTTTATCGATTTACATCGGAACCTTTCCTTCAGAAAACAAAAGACAGAGCACGAGGATAGTTTTATTGAAAAGCTCAACCAAATAATAAATGCGGACTTGAATAAAAAGTGGGTTATTGACGATTTAGCGCATCAGTTTGGAATGGGAAAAACTAAATTCACCAATGAAGTTAAAGAGGTGTCTGGCTATCCACCGAACAGCTACATCATCAACCTAAAAATTGAAAAAGCAATTGAGTTAATGAAAGATGACGAAAGCTTATCGGACATTGCCTTTGCTTGTGGTTTTTCCTCACTCCAACATTTTACTTCCATTTTTTCGCAACGTATCGGAATCAGTCCCGGGAAATATAAAAAATCGCAACGCTAAGTAGTTAGGTGAAAAAGTCAACGAATGAAATACATCTATTTTTTGTGTAATGTTGTAAACTAACAACATATTTCATGAATTAATTCATATGCATTTTCTTGCTCTTCGGGTGTGTCGCAATAGGTTACAACAATCAGTTTCAGACCAGGAGTCCAAAGTCTCGACACTTGCTTTTGGATGGTCTCCAAATCTCCCACAATCCTCGCATTCAATGCAATATTTGTATTCGCGAATTGCTTGAATGCTTCCAGATTATCCGTTGCTCCAGGATCAGTTTCTGCAGAAAAAGCTCCATCAGCCATCTTCAATCCTTTCAACTTGAGTACAGCTCCTACCCAGTTTGACCAATCTCCACACGAATGGAAAACAGTTCCGCCGAATGGAGTACAGATTTTCGCTACCGAAGGAGCGGCAATTTCAGCATACTGATCAGGTGAAATCATGATCGCATTATCATCACTCACACCTAAACCACTCCACGCTGTTGAAGAGGCAAATCCATGACCAGGCAATGCCAAAGCGCTACCAATTAACTTTTGTTGTTCCTGATTAAAGCAAATGGAAAGATCAGCAAGACGGTCAAATAATTGCTGAACTTTATTAGGCTCAATCAAAACATCCATAAAAAACTGATCAAGTGGGTACAAATGACCAATCATATTTAATGGAGATTGTGTGTCGGTAAAAGAAATCGGAAGTCTTCCAGATGTTTGATCCATGAAGTATTCAATCATGTTCAATGTATGCCGACCAATGGGTGTTTTTGAAACTTCAATTGGTTCAAAAGCCAAGACTTCATCAATAGTAGAAAATCGTGGTTTCATAGCCGGGGCATTTCCTTCATTCCAAATATATTCCCCTCCATACGCGCTTGCGATAGTACCAATGCCATACCACGGTTCCAGAAAATTAGGAACATCAGCCTTAAATAACATACTTTTTTCCAACGCCCCCAACTGAAGTTCGAGCGAACGTTGCATATTGCTACAACCATAGGAAAAGCATTCACCAACACGCATCCTTCGATGTACAAGGACTCCCGAATCTTGCTTCCAAAAATTAGCACAATAGTGATTTAAGTCAGCTACATAGGATTCGTATGTCTCAAAATCGAAATCAGTAGACTTCACCGGACTAACTTTTGTAGCCTGCGCATCGGGTAATCGTATGTTAAACTTCCTACCTGTCATCAATAAGTTGCCTCAAACTATATCTTTAATAAAACTGGAGTCCAAGCCTTCTGCAACGTTTCCTTTCCAAAAATTGCCGGATCAAAATCCATAAAATCAAAAGTTGATCGTTGGTTTGTTTCATCAAAAAATAGTCTATCGTCTTTCTCTGAGATTTCACTATCTGTCTAATGAAAAACATCACCTTCCTTAAAATCTTCCGGATAAATATTAATTTTTTGTGGCTCTGATTCCGGTATAATATTTTTATACTCTTCCTCTATTCCGGCGTTATCAATAATATTAAGTGCCTCTCCGGAGAATTCTTCTTCTCGATATGAATGAGTGTTCTCAATGGTATTGTTTGTTCCATTATCCATAAGTAGATTATTCTTGACGTAGTTATCAAACACCACATTATCATGGCACCTTTTAGTCCAGAAGTGAAGCCACATCCACTTATAGCTAGGGTTATAAACTACATTCTGCGTAATAGTCAAATAGGCTGATCCGTCATCGGGATAAATACACCTGGGACCATTAAAAACGTAATTACCTTCAATTCTGGAACCTGGCTGTTCTCCAAGCATATAAATAATTCCCCCGTCGTCGAGTACCTGATGGGTATCTCCTGCTTTGTTATAACGGATGCTATTATCTTTTGCAACCTTTGAGGCCGGAATTTCTGCATTTCCCCACCACCAACCACAAGTAATTGCTCCATAAGGTGTTCCTGCAATGTCGTTGTGTTCAATAATCGTATTGGCTACAAAAAAAGAAGTGATTGCTTCCACTTGTCTGAAATCCAGACTAATATTTCGGATGTAGTTGTTGGCTACTGTGATGTATTCGCAGAGCCCTTCCACCCCTGCCCTATAATGTTGCTGGGTGCGTTTATCCTCCACTCTCCCGGACGGGTTGTTATCGTAATCAGCTTCCACCTGACTATCATGAAGACCACTAACCAGGTTGACGCCTACCGGACCTCTCATCTCCCGGGAAGACTTAGGATTCATTCTTACACTCTCTGCACTTTCAGCGGATTCAGGTTCTTCTCCTATCTCATAGTGTTGGGGATAACCAATACTTACTGCATTACCAAGCAAGTCATTGAAATAATTCCCTTCAACTTTGCTGTTTTTGACATCATTAACCAAATTGATTGCAATCGCTGAACTTATTGCTTCAAACCTGTTTCGGACAAACGAAATATTCTCAGCGTTTTCGACTTGAACACTGCCTCTCGGAACATCTGTGCTGTTGTACTTTGTGGGATGCCAGTTTCCTCCTGGAACATACCTGACGGCTAACCCCAAGCTCTGAATGCCTGCAAATCCGTGAGAGCCTGCCACTTTCATTAACGGCCAATGGTCGTATGAAAAGGTAATTCCCTCAAATCGGATATTTCTCACTCGTGACTCTTTTGAATCTCCTTCAATTCGAATCAGCCCTTCAGCAGTAGGTGCAATAACTTCTGCCGTGGCCATATCTTCACCATCGCTGTAATAATAAAGCTCGTTCTTTTTACGGTCAAAATAAAACTCACCGGGAGAATCCAATAACTCAAAGGCATTTCGAATGACAAAATCTTTTTCATAATTAATTGCACCCGCCCAAGCCATAGAGGTAGCAATAGCGCCATACGGTTGTTGTAGTTTGATAACTGACGTATCTCCAAATTGCTCAATTTCTCTTGCGCAGAGTATTTTCTCAGTCCATACGTTAAACTGAACCAATTCAACGTCTTCAGGATTCTCATACCGTTTGATATCTTCGGTAGCAAATTTTATCCCATCAATGGCAGATCCTGCGCCAAACGCCCATGGTTCATTTCCCTGAACTTCAAATTCCCCCCAGTTTCCAAGTCCACTGACGGGTATATCCGTTCCAGCCATATGTTTTCTCTTGCCGTTGACAAATAACGATCTTAGCTTGGTATCCCGATCCAATTTGGCTTTGTAGATGTGTCCCTCAACATTCTCCCATCCGGAAACTTTGACACCTCCGCTTAGCATTGGTTTTTCATCACGATAAGCTTTATAGATTACCGTGTGACCATTCATGCCCGAGTCTTTTTGTCGGAATACGATGGGCGTCACTAAGGAATAGTTTCCTCCTCTCAGATAGACCACAATATCTTCCTTCATACTCACATTTTCGTTAGCGACAGCTTCCATCGCCTGAGCTATTGAGTTAAAGGGAGCTTCGAGAGTTCCGGCTCCTTTTTCGTCTGCATCTGGCGCAACGTAAAAAACCTGTTGAGCCCGCCCTCCAACGGAAAACAGAATTAGCAAAGCGAGGGATAAGAAAATTGTACATTTTTGTTTTTGACTCATCGTTCTATGGTTTTAATAAATTCTGATTCTTTTCATTTGGTTTTTGTTTCGCTTTCTGCCCGATATCTACCTTCTTTTCACTTACCAATCCACATCCAATCTCTAAATTCATTGCCATTAAATTCTAGTAAAACAACCAATCTACAGAGGCCTCTCCTTCTACTCCAACTCCGGCATCATGTATTGGTATATTCGTTTCGCCATTGATAAAGCCAAGCACGAGGACACGTCCTTTTCCCAAGACTAACTCATATTCTCCGGCTTCATAGCGATAAGAATAAATATTAACCGGATATAAGCCGGGGATCAACATAGCATTCGCTATTTTTATATCTGCCTGCCCTCGATCATTGGCTTGCGCATTGGTTTCCAATGTTGGAGGTTTCAAAGTACTGTATGAATTGGTATTGAAATACCCGACTAAAACCTTCACAGGTTCTTCGGTTTTAAACCGTAAGACAGTGCCTTTGTCTTGTTGTTCTTCATCGGAAAAACGAACACCTGACAAATTCTCTAACTCAGGGGCAACTTCTTTGATTTTTGCTGAGTTATCGGTGTATACTTGCTGTCCCTTTGTTAAAGAATAGCGTTTAGTATCTTTATTTAAAACAGTGACTTCAGCCGGCTTGTATGCTTCAAAATTCATTGAAACTTGTCCACTTTCTGATTTCAGCATATTCAGGTTTCTTCTGAAATTTTCCAATTCATCCTGGTAATGTGGAAGCAACTCTTTCCATGTTTTGTTCTTTCCATCCCGCCCGGTAATAGGAATCCTTCGCTGAGCTGTCTGCATGCTGTTCGCGTATAAGTAACTGTCATCAGTCAATTTCACCAAATCGTTAAAGTGGTCAATGCTTTTTTCAAGATGTGGCAAGGCTTTTTCTAAATCATCAATATCGTCAGAATACTGATAGCGCAACACCAATTCTGCTGCTTTTTCTTTCTCAGCAAAAAATTTGGCAAAAGCTTCATAACAGTAGACGTCGTTTTTCAGTCGTTCAAATTCTGCTTCATTTTTCTCGATTGACGATGCAGCGGTCTCTATCGCTTCAACAGCAGCACTAGCGTGAGTCAAAACCTCGTTTATAATTTGCGGAGGTGTTTCGCCAACATGTTTCTCGCCTTTCCACTCTTTTTCGGCATAATCTATCAGTATCTCACCAACTGGCCCATTTGACGTCAAAAAGTTTTCATAAACATGATATTTGTATGGATTAACCAACTGCCCCATAAACATTCCCAACAACAGGGTTTGACGATTCCCATCTGATATTCCGAAAGTTCGCAGTAACTTCGGAGCAATTTCCCCTATTTGCTCATAAGCTTCCAGGATATTTTCTCCCTCAGATGTACCATAAAAATTGCCTAGATTGGAGCTCCAGTAAGTCACTTCGTCGGCTCGCTCTCTATCGGCTTGCCAAGCATATCGTGCCCACGCCTGATACCAAATCCAATCACGCTCGATTTCAAGTAAGCGAGGATCGGTTTTATCTGCCGTATAAGGCCAATCCCAATATGAAGCCTGAGGATACAAATGAAGCCCGTTGGCTCCCTGCTTTTCATGCATGGCCTGAACGCTTTTCTGAATAAAATCGGGTGATCCGTAACGAAAAGGCTCCAGGTTTGCCAAAATGTGCACATTCGAAATATGTACCGAACCGAGCTCACTTAATGCTGTTGGAATAGACGACCAGTCATCGCGCGGCTCGTAAGTTGTAAGCGATTCTCCATTGTATTTGAAAGTCGTGTACAAATTCTTATAAATAGGCAAGGCAGCTTCCATCACACGTTTCGCATCCGTATCATGTCCACGTAAAACAATCGGCGGTTCCTCTTTAATTCCGAGCGCTTTCAGTCCGTCTTGTACTCCGGGAATAATGGTTTTGGTGAACCATTCTACGTCATCATCAATTGTGTGCATTGCCTCTCCCAAAGTCACCAATAAGCCTACATTCGGATATTTTTCAATGAAGGCAGCAATCGATTTTCGGGTGTAGTCTGCAATAACCGGAGTAATTGGTCGGCTGCGTTCCTGTGTTTTTATATCATGCTTTTCAGCAAAAGGTTTTGAAACAATAATATTGTAGAACATTTGAATCACCCAGATTCCGCGTTTATCGGCCTCTTCGGTTAAAAATGCAAATACCTCTTCGTTCTTTTTGAACGTTTCCTCATCAACCTCGACGGCATATGGGTAGTCCTCCAATTTCACCAAGGAGGCAAAAGGGTGGCCATTCCACAAGTAAAGTGAATTGTAGCGGTTTTCGACCAACATGTCTAAATACTCAGTCCAAAGCTCCTTGTCGTAAAACCATGGAAAACTCTCTTCCGTATATGGATATTCGTAAACCGTGCGACCCGGCAAGTATTCTGTCTTTTGAAGACCAATACACGTTCCTCGCATCACCATTTCCGGTTGATCTACAAGATTCAATTTCTCAGGCAATTCACCAGTCGATTTTAGTCGGTCAATTAGCTCAATACAACCATAAAGCGTTCCACTGGTACCTGCTCCCGCCACGTAAATATTTTGAGCTGAAGTACTGATAATAAACCCTTCTGCCGATAGCGAATCTGGCTGCTGAATATGACTAGTTTCAAAAATATCGTCTCCTAAATTACCCACCACGATTTGTCTTGTGTCCTCTTCATTTACCGGGCTTGTTGCAATCTGCACTTGGTAGCCTTCAGCAGTAAGTGCACTGTTTAATTTTTGAACAGCATATTCCTCCCGGCTATTTTGCTGCTTTGAAACAAGAGTAACTTTTTTGGTTTGCCCACATGCAAAAGATAGCAGAGCGATTGTGATAACGAGAAAATATTTGTTCGCTAAAGGATGAAGAATTGATTGATTCATTGTGTTGTTCGTTTATTGGTTTGTTGAGAAGTTGAAATAAAGTGTCATTTGCTGGCTTCGAATCCGCCAGTCATCGAATGGTCCGTAATCAAAAAACTTATTCTTTTGGCCCGATGGCCCCAGGTTCGAGGGTTCGTTAGTTTTTGATCCAATAGCTGGAATGGCCTGCATAAAAGAAATATCTCCTTCGGGGAAAGCTGGAACAACACGTGGATCGAATGGATCAGGTTGCGCAGGGGTATATAACCTCAGGAAGACATTGTCAGTTGAAGTAGCCACCTTAAAGGATTGTTCTGTTGACTCGATTTTTGCCCAATACAAATTGGCATGGTAGCCTTTAAACTCAGGATAAATAATTGGACTAACACTTGTGATAGTGTTGTTATAGTCTTTCTGATGAATTCCGAATTCGACTCCGTGCATACGGTTTTTCCATACCCGGTAAGGACCACTTCCCAACCATTTAACTCCCTCAACTAGTTCTTCGGGATAGCTAAAGTTAACGCCCATGTAATCGAAATCCTTATCGTACTGCGGCGAGGTATAATACAAGTGCAGCTTTGCCCAGCCATTTCGGTAGAAAGTCCAGGTGAACTCTTTCATGCGAGATGAATCTGATTTTTCAGTTTCAAACAAAGAAGTAACGGTCAAACTATCCTTATAAGTTTTTGTTGTAAGACTTTTAAAGGCGGTAACCCCGGCGCTGATTTCAGGTCCGCTGTGGAATGGAATTTCCCCTCTGGCATTAGTTACTTTCTTTAACATGCCGTCATTTTTTCCAATTAAAAACTCAATTTCTCCAGCATTAATTCGAAGCAAATCAGCAATTTCAGTGAAAGACAAATCCGAATTGCTGGTAGCTGTAGTCATTAATTCCGCAACAATATCTGCCGGAATCACCAGCGGGTAACTCCAGGTATAAAGTTCCTTCCCATACTGATCAGTAGCCGTGATGTAAAGCACATCGTATTTAACCCAATTGGCTGGTACCGGAATCTCAAGAGTCCCCTTTCTTCCGGGCGCTAAATCCGGAGATGGAATATTTCCGTTCACTTCCTCCGGTTCTGCCTCTTCCGGTGGTAACGGCAGTTTCACCAGTTGATAACTAAAAGAACATGTTTTTAGATTCGTGTATATGTAGCGGTTTTCTATTTCTATTTTTTGATCCCATTGAGCAGTAATTTCACGATCTTCCAGTTGAACCGGCGACCAAATTTCTTTGATGGCAAAATAGCTACCTTCACGCTCCAGCTTTGGCCCCAAAATACCGTCGGCACCATGATTACCGTCAGTGTCGTACACTTCGCCGTCCTTGTCGGTTCGTAAAATTCCCTGATCTAACAAATCCCAGAGGAACCCACCTGCTGCCTTGGGTTTGTTCCAAATATATTCCCAATAATCATACAAGCTGGCTCCATGGCCTCCGTCATACATTCCGTGCAAAAATTCGGTAGGCAATGTAATTAGCGAGCCGTTCCAAAATGTTCCGGCACCGTAATTATAACCGCGATAGTGCTGCGTTGCTATTCCATTGTGCTCCATCCAAGGGTAAATAACCACTCGCTTTTGAATATCGTATTGTGCAAACAAAGAATCAAAATTCGGATTATGGCCGCCTTCATTCCCGTTGTCCCACATCACAATCGAAGGATGATTCACATCGCGCGTTACCATTGCTTTGACCAGTTTCGGCCCTACCACATCATCGTAGCTGCCATGCCATCCGCCCAGCTCATCTAACACAAACAGCCCAAGGGAGTCGCAAACATCCAAAAAGTGAGAATCGGGTGGATAATGCGACATGCGCACGGCATTCATATTCATCGACTTAATCAGTTCAACATCTTCTATGCTCAATGCCTTACTTGACGCACGTCCGCATGTTGACCGAAATGTGTGGCGGTTTACGCCTTTGAATTTCACTTTTACACCATTTACATAAATGCCATCGCGCTGACGAACCTCAACCGTCCGGAATCCAAAACGAGTCGTTGTTTCGTGAATCGTTTTTCCTTTTGAAGCCAACTCAAATTTTACCTGATATAAATTCGGATCTTCCGGGTTCCAGCTTTCAATATTTTCCAATTTGGATTGAACTCTAACTTTTTCGACCCCTTTCGAAACCGGCACATGAAAAGGTTCCCCGATCTTTTGATTGTCAAGGGTGAAAACTTGCGCTCGCAATTCTCCATCTTTCGGACTGTTTTTCAGAAAAACATCAGCCGTAAAACTGCCATCAGCTTTTGCGTCAATGGCTACGCGTTCTATATTTTCTTTGGGTTTGGCCTCCAAAAATACAGGCCGAAAAATTCCTCCAAAAATCCAGTAATCGCCATGCAGTTCGGCTTTATTGACCGATTCATTCTCTGAAAGCTTGGCGACTGTAACCTCCAATAAGTTTGATTGCCCATACTTCAGCAATTTGCTGATATCGTAACGAAACTCATAATAAGCTCCCTGATGAACCAGCCCGGCTAATTTTCCATTAATTTTCACTTCTGTATCGGTCATCGAGCCTTGAAAAACAATATTGACCTGTTGTTGCTTCCAGTCTGCCGGAACCGAAAATTCATATTTGTACAAGCCCTTTTCATTGGCGCGTTCGTCTTCTTTGACGTGCCCATAATTGTATTCACCAAATCCCTGAAGCTCCCAATTCGACGGAACGGGTATGGTTGTCCACTCACCCGACCCGATACCATCGGTACAATAGAACTGCCAATCAATGGTATGGTCGCAACCAGTTCCTGAAAGGTATTTTGTTTCAGTTTGTTGAGCTGAAACGCATAAACTAAAGAGAGATAGGATTGTAAGAGTTAACTTTTTTCGGAAGAATAAAATCATAACTATGGATATATTACCGTTTTCGAAGTTGATAAAAATCGATTAAACTAATTTGATAGAATACTTTACTCTATAAACAACTATAGTTGAGTTACCCCTATGCTAAAATCGCATTGCACTTCTTAAAAACGAACTGCTCCTGCTGATTCACGATAAGTTTTAGACAAACTCAAGCTGTAAAGATACAGAGCCAGAACCAAAGATGAAAACGTTTTCATAAGCATCTTTTTGTACCTATGCTGTGCTAATTAAAAAATATTATCCGAAAATTTATCTTCCTAAATTTTTTTAACACTAATTGCAATAAACGAATTGGGAATCTCTAATGAATTAGAGATTCCCAAAATTTAGTATTTGTGTAAATTAGTCAATAATAGTCTATTTGTAACCTGCATTTTGTGTGAAATTCGGATTGGAATCCATCGCACGCTGTGGAATTGGGAACAGCACCATGTTATCATCCATCACCGATTTATTTTCCCAGGTTGTTTTTGTAAAGGTTTCAAAACGAACTTGATCCGTCCTACGCATTCCTTCCCAATACAATTCACGACCTCTTTCATCCAGCATCATATCAATATTTACAGAGATACTACTGGCACCACGAATGGTTCTTAATTCGTCAACAATACTCTGCGCGGTTTCACCTCCGGTTGGTGCCCCTCCACGCAAAATCGCCTCAGCTTTCATCAACCGGATATCAGCATAACGCATCAATACAAAACCATCGTCGCTATCCGGATCGTACTTCAATACCCGAATTCCAGCATAATCAGTATTTCCCGAAAGAAGAATCTCTCGCGTATAGACTAGTGGTTCCCCTGACCGATTCAAATAAGGGGTTCCATCACTCTTTGTTTGAGCACCGGCTAAAAATCCAAATCCGATGCCTCCATCAGGGTTGTAGTAAAAGCGGTTATCGTTGTCTTCAAATATATCATAGAAGCTTCCTAAAGTTGTCGCTCCATTCCAACCTCCCTGGCTGTTGTGCAGCTGAGGCCAAATCCACATCCCATTCCACCATCTGGTGTAAGTCAGAATTTTCTCTTTTTTGCTGTTTTGATTGAAGTTGTCAAAATAGTTGGCTTCCAGTTCAAATCCATACGACTCAACCGCATCGCAATGCTCAATTACTTTATTCATATCTGCAGCATCAAAATTGTATGGGCCGGCAGGGTTGTCAGCCTTATAAACAGCCTTATTTAGATAGAATTTTGCAAGCAGTGCATGAGCAAAAGCTTTACTAACCTGAGTTGGATTGGCAGATTCCGGACCACCGTCAGGAAGATCTGCCATTGCAGATTCCAGTTCACTCACGGCATAATCAAAAGCAGCAGAACGAGTCCAAACCGCGGGGTATTCATCAACTCCTTGATTAACCTCACGAAAAGGCACCTGACCAAACAAATCAATGATATGATACATGAAATAAGCCCTTAAGGTCTTTGCTTCTGCAGCCTGCTGTGCAGATGGGTTTGATGCTAAAATTTGTGTGCAATAATAAACACCAACGTTCAAATCATCCCAAGTATCCAGGACGTACGTATGAGCCGGATCCCAGGTATGCGTATGCAACAAACGAAATACGCCACCATTTCCCCAGTCGGTTGCACGAGTCGGGATGATCATTTCATCAGAAGTGGGTTCATTTAACCCAGCGACACCCGTGTACGAACTTCCAACGATATCTCCAAGTTTTCCGTAAGCTGAGTTCAAAACGGCGGCCACATCAACAGCTGAAAAGCCGTCATCCGATTGTTCAACAAAATAGGAATCGTTAAATTCAACTTCGAGGTCAGTGCACCCTGGCATAAAAAATCCTGCCACCAGCCCACAAACAATCAATATATATTTATAATTCTTTTTCATCTCATTATAGTTTTAAAATTGCACTTTAAGTCCCATTAATATTGTTCTTGCACGAGGGTATGTTGTATAGTCGATACCCATAGAAGGTACGCCACCACTACCCTTATTAACATTCACCTCAGGGTCTTGTCCACTATAATTTGTAATTACAAATAAGTTTTGACCGGTTACATACAATCTTAGTTTTGAGATGTATTTAGAGTTTTTGAAAGGAACGTTATAGCCTAAACTCACGTCCTGTAACCTAACAAATGAACCATCTTCGAGGAAGCGAGTAGAAGGGTCAGCTGTGTTTATAGCAGCCTCTCCATTCCCAACGATGCCGCTGGTGACGTTACGTCCGATCGCCAAGTTACCTGCATAGAAAAATGCATTAGCCGTGTTACTGTATATCTTATGACCGAACTGTCCGTTCAAATACACATTGAAATCGAAGTTTTTATATCTGAACGTATTGGTCAAACCCATTGTAAATTTAGGGATCGGACTATCGCCGGTGAATTGAGGATTATCGCCATCGTAAATAGCAATACCGTTTTCATCAAATCCCTCAAATACCCGTATGTAATAGGTGTACATTGGATAATCATTGGTAATTCGCTGAATGGTTACACCTGAAAGTCCCTGTCCGTCCAATACTCCTGTTTCAATTGTCGTTGACAAATCTTCAACCTTATTTTTATTATAGCTCATGTTTGCAGTAACTCCCCAGTCAAAGTCATTTGCTTCAACAACATCAGCAGAAAGTGATAATTCAACACCTGAGTTAACAATATTTCCGTCCAAATTTGTCCAATAGTATGCTTGGGGTGCCGGTTGAGCACTTTTCAATTGAAGTAATAAATCAGTGGTCTTTTTTTGATATACATCCAGTGAACCGCGAATTCTATTATTATTGAAACCGAAATCGACACCGGCATTAAATTGACTTGTTGTTTCCCACTTAAGATCAGGATTAGCGAAGGTTACGTTTCCTAATGATCCGGTAGTAATGTTTCCTGAACCATCAATGGTTGAACTTCCGTAGCGTTGTCTTTGCGAATAAAGGTTGTGAGGAATTTCCTGATTACCTGGGATCCCCCAACCTAATCTAACCTTCAAATTTGAAATGGACTCCGGGATAAAATCTTCTTCCGATATACGATATCCTAAAGCCATTGACGGAAAATAGCCATACTGGTTGTTTCCTCCAAATTTGGTAGAGCCATCAGCGCGAACAGTCGCTGTAAACAACCATTTGTCTTTGGTTACAAAGTTTACTCTTGCAAAATACGATTGCAATTCATCCCTTTGCATCGTTGTATTTCCAACAATTGATTCACCGGCAGCTAAGTTATTCATCATCAAATCCAGATCATCGAAGCGAAATTTACCAGCATTCATGGATGCTGTTTTTGTTTCGAAATACTGGTATGAGTACCCTAAAAGACCGGTAAAAGCGACTTCGCCAAACTCCTTATTGTAGTTCAAAAAGTTTTCCCAAAGTCCATTATCCATCGTTACCGAACTTAAACCTGCTTTTCCGTTTTCAAAAATATAATTGGCATACAATAATGGAGAATAAGCATAATATCTTTCGGACTTTGAAAGATCGCGGCCGTAAATCGACTTCAAGCTCAAGTCTTTGCTGATTTGGTATTCGGCAGAAAGACTGACGAGTGCTCTAAGCGTATTAGTATTATCGGCACTATATGCCAACATGGCTTTGGGGTTTAACCGATCAAACGATGGCTGATTGTATGAGCCGTCAGCTAAATAAACCGGTTCTGTTGGATTCATATAAAGAGCTGATGCAATTAAATCACCAAAATGGTTGGGGGAATTTCCAATAGGAACTCCCTGATCATCAACACCAGAGACCGTTAACTGACTGGATAATTTCAATTTGTCATTAAAGAAGCTTCGGTTTCCGTTTACACGCAGCGTGTATCTTGTTAATTTACTTTCTTCAACAATACCATTCTGATCAAAATAGCTCATTGAAACACGGTAGTCTCCTTTTGTATCCGCGGTGCCATATGAAATGTTATGAGATTGGGAAACACCTGTTCTAAATATCTGGTCTTGCCAATCGGTATTTGCACCGGCATCAAGCGTACTTGAGTTTCCTCCCAAACCATTAATTGCACTTAAATACTCATCGGGGCCTAGTACATCATACTTTTTAGTGATAGAACTAAATCCAACTGACGAAGAATACTCAATACCGCCACCGGCACCTTTACCACTTTTAGTTGTAATAATAACAACACCATTGGCTCCGCGAGAACCATAAATGGCAGTTGCTGAAGCATCTTTCAAAATACTGATATCTTTAATATCATCTGGATTTAAAAAGTTCAATGGGTTTCGGGCAGTACTCCCGCCAAAACTAACATCTTCTCCTCCGGGTGAAACAGCATCGCCACTCAATGCAACACCATCAATTACGTAAAGAGGATTATTTCCACTTCGGACTGATGAAGTACCACGAATATTAATATTGATGCTTCCACCTGGTTCGCCACTTGCTGAAGTAATTTGTACACCAGCAGAACGTCCTTGAATTAACTGCTCGGGAGAAGCAACCATTCCTTTATTGAAATCATCGGCACGAACCGAGGAAATAGCTCCCGTTGCATCTTTTATAGATGTTGTTCCATACCCGATAGCCACTACTTCATCCAAACCTATGGTTTCTTCTTCCATCGTTACATTTAATCTCGATTGCCCGTCGACAACAACTTCCTTTGTTTTCAACCCGATAAAAGAAAAAACCAAAGAAGAGCCGTTTGCAACCTCTCTCAAAGCATAATTACCATCGATATCGGTAATTGTTCCGTTGGTAGTTCCTTTTACTACAACGGTTACGCCGGGAATACCTTCGCCGGAAGTATTTGTTACTACCCCGGAGACATCCAACGTTTGCATTGACTGCATATCAAATACAGATCCTTGCTTGCGTTTAACAACGATATATCGGTCAATCATTTTGTATTCAAGGTCTGTTTCAGCTAGCAACTCATCAAGAACGTCTTGAATTTGTTTATTTTCAGTACTAATTGAAACATCTTGAAGAGACGAAATTTCATCGTTGTTGTAGTAAAAGTAAAATTCAGACTGGTCCTCGATCTGTTTAAGAGCGTCAACCAATGTCCCGTTTTTCACATTCAGGTTTAATTTTGTTGATTGTGAGTAACCAGATGCACTTACACTCAACGCAAAAACCAACATCAAAAAACTAGTTAGTTTCATAATACGCAATAATTTTAGCAGCAGTACAGTATGTCCGCTGAATTCACGTTGTTTTTTCATAAATTTGTAAGGTTTAATGAAACAATAATTGTTTTATTTTCCGGGCGGTGAAATGGGTCTCAAGCACTTTCATCGCCCCTTTTTGTTAATGGTTTAATTTATTCTATTTTGAAATTACGGTTATTAAACTTCTGGCATTTGCTCTCTCTTTAGTTTCAAATTTTATTGGCGCTAGTAACTCCAAGGCCATAATGGTTTGCTCAATAGGTTTATTTAACAAGATGGTTCCTGTCAAATCATATTCTTTTAGACTTTCCTTTTCAAACTGAATTTCCACATTGTACCAACGTTCCAGACGCATGGCAATATCACTGATCTTCTCTCCACTAAAAGCAACCTTGCCGTCTTTCCAGCTGGTATAAAAATAAGGATCAGTGTTTGCAACTGTTAGAGGTTTTCTACTTGATTGCACTGCAATTTGGCCAGGAGCAATTTCTCCAATTTTCTTTCCTTTAAGATTATTGATCTGCACCTTTCCTTCGACCAATACGACCGAATGATTTTCTTCGCCACGATAAGCAGCTACATTAAAAGAAGTACCTAGTACCTCCACTTCCATTTTGCTGGTTTTGACTTTGAACGGTAAGTGTTTGTTTGGTGCAACTTTAAAGAATGCTTCTCCCTCAATAGAGACATCACGAGAGCCGCTATTGAAACTCTTGGGATATCTGAATGTGGTTCCTGCATTTAGCCACACCTCTGTTCCATCAAAAAGAAAAAGATGGCTTGTTTGACCATACATCACCTCTACTTGTGCATACTGATTATTGTTAGCAGTTTCGAAGATTGGTGAAAAAAAGTTACCAACTAAAAATGCAAAAACAAGGACAGCTGCATACTGAAGAGTCCGCTTAAAGTAGATCGTAAATTTTTGTTTGCGAACGAGCTTTTCAACCCTGTTCCATGAATTTTGCTTATCGGCCTTTTGTAGTTTTCTCGATTCGAACAAACCATCCTTTATCGATTGGCCTTTCTGAAGTAGTTTCTGATTTTCAGGAACATTGCTCCATGCCTCAAATTTCTCCTTTTCTTCTTCACCCAACTCAGCATGAAGTTTTCCAGAAATTAGCTCCCACTTATCTTGATTTGTATTACTCATTGAATGATTGATTTCTATTAGTAAGACGCAATCCGATTCAGATGAGGGTGACAGAGTTTTCTCCTTTTTAAAATTTTTCTTAAAAGATCAGACACTAACAGCTATATACCAGCAACTTACAAACAACTGATTTATTTTCTTATGCAATGAAAATGTAGCAATACAAAATCCTTCGGATCTAATTCTTCCTTTAAAAATTGATAAGATCGGGCAATCTGGGTTTTAACGGTATTGATTGAGATATCTAAACGGTCGGCAATTTCGCGATAGGTTAACGATTCGAAAACAGCAAGTTCCAGAATTTTTCGCCGCTGTTCCGGAATTCGTTGAATGGCTTTATAAAGATTTGCGTAGTATTCTTGCTCATTGATCGATTCTTCAGTCGGAACCTCTGGAAGCTCTTTTACTTTTACCTCGAACTTGTTTTTATTTTTCCTGATATAACTTACGATCTCGTTGCGCAACACGAGAAATATATAGGCTTTCAGCGACTTTTCTATTATAATGTACTTCCGCCGATTCCAAAGCTTTATAAAACAGTCGGAAACCAATTCTTCAACAACCGTCTCCTGCTGAAGATATTTACACGCCCATAAAAACAATTGAGAATAGTATTTATCATGAAGCCTCTTTAAAGCATTCATATCGTCAGCCACAATATTTCTCCAAATGTTTTGATCTTCCATGTAGATTAGCACAAGCAATGCTCATCAAAAGTAAGAAAAATAAATTCTTGTGTTGATGAATGTTCAGTCTTCTCTTCTGCCAGGATAGAAAAATAAATTTACTCAACCGGATTCAGAAACAGCCAGACAACTCCTTCTGGTGCTTCTTCTAGGCCTTCCTGATATTGGCTCATTTGAGCATTCCATTCATCAACGCGAGGATTATTTTCAGTCGTTTTAGGGTTTAGCTCATCCAGACTCTCCCCTTTCGGAATGCTGATAACCAACATCAACTGCCTTCCGGTGCGAAAAACCAACAATTGCTGAAAACTGGCATTACAAAACCCTTGAGCAACCTCGGGCCACTCTTCAAACTGAGTGCGGTGATACTCCATATATTCACTTTGCTTCACCGTATCTTCAACCAGATTTGCAGTCAACAAAATGTTATCCCATTCCTCGGCAATAGAAGAATCATCACACCTTGTTCGATCAAAACTATAAAATGGCTGATCGTAAGTTTTAATGGTAACATTCGGAAAATTTGCTTTTAGCTTTTCGCTTGCTTGTTGCAGTTCCTGAAACTGAGAATAGAGAACCCAGTGGTTTTCCCAATTATACACAGCATCCTTATCAATACCATTCTCTGCACAAAAGGTCCTCAAGGCCTCTCTCGACAACGAACTCTCATCATGAGCAATCAGTTCTATTATTGAAGGATAATCAGGCTTTTGGCCTTCATCGTTGCATGCGAAAAAAAATAAAGAAAGTACAAGGGCTAAGAGAAGTTGCTTTGTCATGAGTTCAATGTTTAATTAAAAGGTGCTATTGTCAAAAATCAGGTCTATCATCTGAATGACTCTGAAAGTTATCTGTCCAAATGAAATGATTTTTCATGAATTAATCAATTCTTTCAAGGTCTCAATCCACAAGGGATGATCGTTCAAACTTTCAACCAATTGAATTTTTTCTCCACCGTGTTCTTCAAATAACTCCTGATATTCAACTCCAATTTCAACGGTTGTTTCCAGGCAATCGGCCACAAATGCGGGCGCTACAAACAAAATTCGTTTTACTCCTTCTTTCGCTTTTTGAATAACCAATTCATCAGAGAAGGGCTTGAGCCAATTTTTGGTCAGCCGTGATTGAAATGATAAAGTGTAATCATCCGGTTTCAGGCCCAGCGACTTTGCCAACAAGCGGGTTGTTTGGTAACAAGTTGCCTTGTAGCAATATTTACCATGCTCAGGCATGGCTTGTTCGCAGGTACATTCCGTTGAAGCAATCTCCGGATGCACTTTATCAA
This sequence comes from Sunxiuqinia sp., assembly GCF_055140945.1. Taxonomy (NCBI): domain Bacteria; kingdom Pseudomonadati; phylum Bacteroidota; class Bacteroidia; order Marinilabiliales; family Prolixibacteraceae; genus Sunxiuqinia; species Sunxiuqinia sp. The sequence goes on along the minus strand of NZ_JBSQYS010000002.1, from coordinate 134,130 downwards.
CTTGTCTGTTCGGCAAACCGTGATATGAAAAAACAATGTGGTCGTATGTTTCAGGCTTGAACTCTTTAATGCGCTCAGTAAATGCTTTGATAAAAGCAGGATGATCGTAAAACTGGCTTACGAATCGAATCTCCGGGATAACTGTCCATTTCGCCACTTCCTTTGATACGAATTGGCCGATCGTTCCGGTTGTTGACGATGCGTACTGCGGGAACACCGGAATAATGATCATTTTTCCAAAACGCTGATCACGAACCTGACGAAGCACTTTTCTCAAATGCGGATTTTGATAGCGCATGGCTGTGAAAACCTGATAGTCATTGCCCAGTGATGCTTGCAGTTTATCTCTGTTTTTATTGGCATTTACCAATAGTGGAGAACCTTCTTCAGTCCAAAGCATCTCATAAAGCTTGGTGGATTTGGGAGCCCTAAATGGCACAATAATCAGGTTCACCAACAACTTTTGTGGAATTAAAGGGAGATCAATCACTCTACGGTCATTCAAAAACTCGAATAAATACCGTCGAACGGCAGAAACTTTGGGTTCATCTGGTGTTCCCACATTAACCAATAAAACGGCTGTTCTTTTTGAATTGTCCATAAAGCTTATGTATTCCTATCAATGATTTTCAAAACAAATTTAAATATTGTGTATCCAATCGATCTCTTTTTTTAACAATCGGAGTGTTTCTTCTTCCTTCGAGCCTTTATCAGGTTGATAATCGTAGGTCCATGATGCCAGCGGTGGCATACTTAAAAAAATTGATTCGGTACGACCATTCGACTCCAGTCCGAATTTAGTTCCCCGATCATAAAGCAGGTTAAACTCCACGTAACGGCCCCTTCGCAGTAGTTGCCATTGTCTTTCATCATCGCTGATCTCTTTCCTACGATTGTTGTTCAACAACTCAATATATATCTTCGGATAAGCCTCAGCCAACGCTTGTGTAAAGGCAAAAAACTTTTCAAAATTTGCTTCCGAAGTACCATCCTGATGATCGAAGAAAATTCCACCAACACCTCTTGTTTCATCCCGATGAGGCAGATAAAAATAGTCGTCAGCCCACTTTTTATACTCCCGGTAAAACTCCATGTCGGACTGATCGCAAACCTTTTTGAGTTCCTGATGAAACCAACTAGCTTCCTTTTTATTGACATAGTGAGGTGTCAAATCAATTCCTCCACCAAACCATGCTTTTCCGGAGCTTAGTTGAAAAAAGCGGACATTCATATGGGTAATGGGTACATGCACATTGCGTGGATGAATGATGGACGAAATCCCGGTGGCAAAATACTCTTCACCATCCTGAATGCTCAACGCCTGGCGCATTCGCTCACTAACCTGACCACCAACTGCCGAAAAGTTAACCGCAGCTTTTTCAATGGCATCACCATTTTCAAGCACCATGGTGTAGCCTTGTCCAATTTCTTTTTCCCAGTGGTCGGTCTCAAAAATGGCACTCCCATCAGCCGAAGCCAGTTCGAAACAGATTTGTTGTTGTTTTTCACGATAGGCAGAAGCAACTCTCTCATTTCTCATATTAATCAAAAATTTGCGCTATTCGATGGTCTCAGCCAACATTCGTCCTTGCCTAATCCGGTCGGCCATGCCAATGCCACCACGAATATTTCCTCCCAACAACAAGCCGGCATAAGTCGACTCCATTTTCTCAATCGCTTTTAGGCGATCGGCTGATTCTTTACCATACTGCGGAATAGCATGCTGATAACGATTAATAACCAACAAATCAGGTTGCCATTTTGTTAGCCCGAGCATACTTTTCATTTCCTTTTCGACCAATGCTACAATTTCATCATCCGTCAAATCAACCATTTGAGGCTTTCGTACACCACCCAAAAAAGTTGACAATAATGCTCCGCCTTTTGGTGCACGGTTCTTCAAAAATGTGGATAAAAACAAGACGCCAAGAATATCGCGGTTTTCATGAAACGGGATCAATCCTCCAAAAGCTTTGATAGGAATTCCGTTCCACTTATTATAGCCAACTGAAACCTGCACAACTTTTGCGTAAGGCATGGCCTCAATTTTTTCTATTTCAGCTGAAGGAAGAAAAGGAAAAAGCGTGCGTAGAGCATATCCACCAACGGTAGAAATTACCTGATCAAATTCCTTGAATTGATTTGATTTGTTTGAAATCTGATATTTACCTTTTGAGTGAACGATCTGCAAATCTGTTTGATTTAACGTTATGCGTTCTTCACCAATGGAATCAGCCAAAGCGTTGATTAGTGATTTCAAACCACCTTTCATCGAAAACACTTCCCTTGTTGCTTTTTTATCCCAATCAGTTTTGGGTTCTTTTGATTTTTTAATTGAACCTCCAATAAAACTGCCATACTTTTGCTCCAAATTATACAATTTTGGCAATGCGTATTTTGTAACCAGTTTTTCGGGGTCGCCCGAATAAATTCCCAGAATAAAGGGATCAACAGCATATTTCAGAAAGCTTTCACCCATGCGCCGCCTCACTAAACCGGCCAACGACTCGTTTGGATCAGTCCCCGGCTTACGAAACGGCTCGCCAAGGATTCGGAACTTGTCGTACCACGAAAACAGGGGCGTTTTAATTCCACCCATCAAACCCGAGGGCAAAGCATGCCAGCGGTCACCTTTCCAAATCCATCGGAATTTGGCATCTTCATCTGCAATTTCTAATTCGCACGCATCTCCCAGTTCCTCAATTAAAGCAGCTGCCTCCGGATGCCCCAACACACCGGTACTTGGCCCATTTTCATACATGAACCCATCCTTCTCAACCGTTTGAATCACTCCTCCTACCCGATCCGATTTTTCGAAAACCTGAACATCAATTCCTTTCTTTTTCAGGTAATAGGCAGTGGTTAATCCAGTTAATCCGGCTCCAATAACAGCTACTTTTTTACTCATCGTTTAAACTGATTTTGAAAACTTCTTCACGCTTCCTTCTAATCGAACATCGAATACGGCAGCAATATTTCGTAAAAAGAAACGGCCTAAGTCAGTTATAAAAATCTCTTCTTTCGTGTAAGTCAACAAATCGTCTGCTACAAAATCATCTAGTTTTGATTCCTTAAAATCAAGCAATTTCTTCAAGCTTTTTTCTGTTGTTTGAAATTGATCTGCTATTTGTGCCCACGACAAATACTGGTTGCACATGATCTCGTTTATAATTTGTCGGATAATTTTATCCGTTTCAGAAAGCGAATAACCTTTCACAATTTTGATTGATCCGCTTTCAACGGTATCAATATATTCTTTTACCGTTCTCGCATTTTGTGCGTATACATCTTCTAACTGACTAATTCCGGTTACACCAAAAGCATAAACTTGCCCCGTCGTTTCGCGAGTACAATAGCCCTGAAAATTTCGGTGAAGCGAGCGATTTTTCAAAGCAATTGCCATGTCATCATTCGGCTTGGCATAATGATCCAGACCAATGGGAACATAACCAGCATTCGTCATCAGCGACCAGGCTTCCTCAAACATTTTTACTTTGTCTTCAGCAGCAGGCAAACCATAATCTTCCAGCTTTTTTTGAGCCTTTTTTACCCAAGGCACGTGGGCATACGAAAAGGTCACCAAACGATCAGGGTTAATGGTAATCGCTTTTTCAATGGCTTCACCAAACGACTCGACAGTTTGATAGGGTAATCCATAAATAAAGTCGAGGTTAACCGATACCCCAACGTGCTGGCGGATCATGTGAACCAACTCGCTAATTGGTATCTCAGGCACTTCGCGCCGTAAAGCATTTAACACTTTTTCCTTAAAATCCTGCACTCCCAGGCTAATTCGATTAAAACCGAAAGATACCAATTGATCAATGTAAGCTTGATCTAACAGTGCGGGGTTACATTCAATGGCAATCTCCGGTTTATCTATAAATTGATATTCTGAATTGAAAATAGCCATCACTTCACCAATCAGCTCGGCAGGTAAAACATTTGGAGTTCCTCCTCCCCAGTGTATCTGCGAAATTTTTCGATCATGATCAATCAATTTATTCAGCATATGGATTTCCGTTTTCAGGGCTTCCATGTAGTGCTTCATCATATCCTGATCCTTGGTAATATGTGTATTACATCCGCAGTACAAACATAATTGTGTACAAAAGGGAATGTGTAAATAAATCGAGATATTCTGAGGTTCTTTCTCATTCGAATCTTCGACAGCCACCAGGAAATCATCGGTTTCAAAATCGCCACCAAAAAAATTGGCTGGCGGATAACTTGTATAACGAGGAACCGGGACATTATATTTTTCAATTAACTCAACAGGTATTTTCATATGATTGCAATTGTTTGCTTTTAAAGGTAATAACTGAAACTCGCTTAAGGTAATTATGTTCCCCAGTGTGAAATATTCTGGCTCTCGCTTATTCTACAGGGAATTTCATACTTACGAAAACAACAGAACGTTAAAACAGAATAGATTGACTATCAGCTTCCACCAAAACAATCTAGTCAGTTAAAAGCGTTCAAAAACAATTATTACAATACTGATTTTCAACAAAATCTAAATGTATAAGAAAAAAAGTTCTCTCCCAATGAGACAAATCTGTTTTTTATCAACGAATAACCGATTTTAAGACATAAAAAACTCTTTTTTAAAAGCTTGCAGTTCTAAAAAAAGTTTTGCAAAATTATTCTTAACATTTGTAATTCCTGACATTACTCAGCGACCGATTCACTTAGAAATAGTATTTTGTCACTTTAAAATGATAATATAATGTATAAGAAATTATTACCCCTAATTGCCATTTGTCTTGCCATGAATGGCTATGCACAAAAAAACACCAGTAAAGGGAAAGTTGAAGTTTACGAAAAAGGAGAAGGTTATTACTACGAATCAATCCTGAAAGACGTAAACGCAATAAACGAGAAGCTCGAAGAGAAGGAACCTTTTGTACGATTCAAGATGGATCAGTCTGACCTTGACCTACCGAACGATCCGGGTTTATATGAAACGGCCTGGTGCAATCAAACTGAATCACAAGGAAATGCAGGAACTTGCTGGTCGTTCTCAACCACTTCATTTTACGAGTCTGAAATATTCAGACAAACCGGGAAGAAAGTAGAACTTTCGGAAATATACACCGTGTACTGGGAGTACGTTGAAAAAGCCCGCCGTTATATTGAGAAACGAGGAAAATCATTATTTGACGAAGGATCGGAAGGTAATGCCGTGGCTCGAATTATGAACCGTTATGGAGTTGTTCCCGAAGAAATTTATACCGGTTTATTGGATGAACGCAAATTTCACACGCACGCAAAAATGATGGAAGAAATGCGTGGATTTCTGGAGTCGATGAAGGAGAACAATGCCTGGAATATTGAATATGGACTGGAAACAATTAAAGCTATCATGAACCACCACATTGGTGAGCCTCCGGTAGAATTTACTGTAGAAGGAAAAACATACACACCCCTAACATACATGACCGACTATCTCCGCTTAAACCCGAATGATTTCGTTGAAATACTTTCGTACAAACAAGAACCATACTGGCAGCAAGTGGAGTACAACGTGCCGGATAACTGGTGGCACAGTGATGACTATTACAATGTTCCGCTCGACGTATTTATGGATGTTGTGAAAAAAGCCACGAAAAAGGGATATACGATGAGTATTGGAGGCGATGTTTCGGAAACCGGCTTTAGCCGCGAAACCAATTGTGCGATGGTTCCTGATTATGATATTCCGTCAGCATATATTAATGAAGATGCCCGACAATTCCGTTTTTCAAATGAAACAACCACTGACGATCATGGCATGCAACTAATCGGCATTTTGGAAAATTACAAAGGCAGTGGTAACGATTGGTACTTGATTAAAGACTCTAGTTCGGGCTCGCGAAATGTAGGTGAAGATGATCCGAAATTTGGTTACTATTTTTTCCACGAAGACTATATCAAACTAAAAATGATGGGATTTACAATTCATAAAGATGCCGTAAACGACATTCTGGAGAAATTTTAGTTCATCTAACACGACAATAAATACAAGGAGGCTTTCATTCATTTGAAAGCCTTTTTGCATTTATTAACCTTTTTTCATATCGAAAAACGCGCTTTTATTCCCGATTTTTTTAATTTCATGCCCCCGAAAATGAAATGCACTTTTGCACCATCATTTAACGCATCAGAACATCAACATTAAGAGTCTAAAATTTCAGAATAATGAAACGACTATGATCAAAACCTTGTTAACAAAGAAGACTGACTATCTGGAAGTTAAACATGTTGACGCACAATATAAAAGCCCTACATTGGAGTATGAAGATTGCACGAATTTAAATTAAAAAAATAGAAACATGAAAAAGAAAATAGTGTTGAAAACGTTCCTCTCCCTGGTTGCATTTCTGATGGTATTTACTTCGTGTCAAAAACCAAATAAGGAAACGGGAAATGCTCCAATTTATAAAAAAAAGTACAAAGAAGAGATTCTTAAATCTAGAGATGACATAAGAAGCTACCTAATAAGCAGCTCGGTTCCGGGTATGTCGGTTTGTGTATCGATTGATGGTGAAATTGTATGGTCTGAAGGGATTGGAGTTGCCAGTAAAGAGTTGAAAGCCCCGGCAACCCGGGACACCAAATTTCGAATTGGAAACACGTCTGAATTACTGACCAGCTACCTCATTGCTAAATTCCATGAACAAGGCAAACTGGATCTGACTCATAGTTTTTATGAATATGTTCCCAACTTTCCGAAAAAGAAATATGATTTTACCCTGCTCGAACTTGGTTCAAGTGTTTCTGGTTTCAGAGATATGAAAATGGAAGATCTCGTGAAATATAAAGATCTAAAAAACCTGAAAGAGTATGTTCAAAAATTGGAGAATGATACACTTGTATACGAGCCAGACACCTACTTTAACGATTCGGAGTATAATTATGCCTTATTAGGTATTTTGGCAGAGAATGTTGGTAAGGACAAATTTAGCAAATTAGTTAAAAAGCAGATTCTTGACACCTTGAATATAGGAAATACACTTGTCGATTATCAACATGCAATCATTCCGAACAGAAGTGAAACCTATTATCGTGATTTCATTGCACGATTGATTAAAGCACCAGAAGTAAACCTATTGCCATTTGCTCCTACCTTGGGGTATCTATCAACCGCCGATGATTTAAATCAGCTGGCTCAGCAAATACTTAAACCCGGCTTTTTCAATCAGGAAACACTGGATCTTTTTTACAACAAACACAGACTAAGCGGGGGTCAGGAAGTTTTGAGAAGTTTTGGTTGGATTTCAACAGCAGACCGGTTTAACCGGAAATTAATTGCCAAATTAGGAACAACAATTGGTGGCAGCTCAGCAGTTGGAGTTTTCCCCGATCAGAAACTGGTGATTACCCTATGCTCGAACCTCGGTGACGATATAGGAGAATTGCCTATTGCGAAAATTGCTGAGAAGTTTTTAGAAAAACTAGACCCGATAAAGGAAACGAAAGAAGAAAAATAACTCCATAAATAGTGATAAGGCCGGAATCATTTCCGGCTTTATTTTTTATAAGCCGACAAGCAATTTTACGGTTATCAGAGCAAGGACAACGATTAACACATAGCGAACCAATTTTGCTCCACCTTTCATCGTAAACTTTACTCCGATCCACGCACCGAGCATATTTCCACAAGCTAGCATTAAACCACTTAGCCAATCAATCTGATCGTGAAAAATAAAGATCACTATGGCAAATATGGTATACACCAATACAATGAAAAGCTTAATAGCATTAGCCTTTACCAAATCATAGCCACAACCTAAAACTAATCCTCCCAAAAGAAGAAAACCAACCCCAAGCTGGATAAATCCACCATACATTCCGATAAAAAAGAAAACGATATACTGAATCAGGCTCGGCTTTTTATTCACTTTACCAACCTGTTTTTTAACCCAGGCATCCGGCTTGAAAATAATAATCAGCAGCATGAAAAGCATAACGAAACCAATAATCGTCTCTAACAGTTGAGGATCAATCTCAACCGCAAACAATGCTCCGATTATTGCACCGACAACCGCTGGCAGAGCCAATCTATAATCCGTCTTTAAATCGAATACTTTTTCTTGCCGGAATGAATTAACACCAACAATATTTTGGAATAAAATGGCCACGCGATTGGTTGCATTGGCAATATTAGCCGGCAAACCCAAGAATATCAGGAAAGGTAAAGATAACATCGATCCACCTGCTGCCATAGCATTAATAACACCAGCGACAAGCCCAACACCTACCAGAGCAAAATAATAGTACCACTCCATTGCCATAAACTTAGTTCAATGATTAACGAAGTACGAATATAGATAACTTTGCATTATGCTCTAAATAGGAGCATATAGAGGCAGTAGATTATACCAAGGCCAAACAAGCTTAATCACTGAAATCAGCCGTGTAATTGATTATAGAAATCGAATCCACAAAAAGTACAAAGCAAAGGTTATAAGTACAATCAATCCAACCCACGATAATACCATCAAAAAACGTCCTGGTTTGTATTTATCCGGCACATGTTTAGCCGTAATCGCTTTTAAGTTTAAAAAGCCAAGTACTGGTGCTGTAATAAATGATAATGTTGTAGCAATATCAACCAACAATTTCATTTTATCAGAGAATTGAAAAATCAATAGTACTGCGCCCGCAACCAAAACAATCATCCACAAAAGGTTCAATTTTGTGTAACTCGTACTTTTTGTGTTCTCGGGTTTTAAGGTATCTACAACTGAATTAAGCACCCGCGGATAGGCATCCAACACAGTTAGGGTTGTGCTAAACATGGTGGCAATAGCTGCAACGGCGATAATCCAATACGACCAACTTCCTATTGTTTTGGTGTATAATGACAACAACTGTTTTGAAAAAGCAACCCCGCCTGTTGCAAATATTTCGCCGGAATTATACATGACCATGGCCCCCAAGCCAAGAAAAGCCAATGCAAAAAATACGGTAGTAAAATAACCAATATTGAAATCGAGCATCGACTCCTTCAAGCTGGGTTTGTAACCCGATTCCTTGATCTTCGCAATTGTCCATAATGAATTCCATACCGAAATATCAATAGCACTTGGCATCCATCCGATTAAGGCAACTAAAAACGAGATATTCGTTGTATTCCATACAAACGGGACAGCTTCCCGAACAACCATAGTTTCATTAGTTGTAAAAGAAGCGACCAAAGCTGTAATAGTGGAAAGCGATAAAACTATAATAACAAATTTGATTAGCCGATCCAATGTTTTATAGTGACCAATCAGAATGATTAAAGCACAGATCAGTAATAAGATGATTGTGAATTGTAAATAACTCAACGAAAAGGGTAATACAGAACCAATAATGCCGACCGTAACCGATGTTACAGCGGCCAGTATGGTGAACATCGTTGCAATGGTGAGAATTAGAAATAAATAAACCACCCACTTCCCCATTCTTCGGTAACCAGCAATCAAACTTTCGCCCGTTGCAATAGCATATCGTGGGCCGAATTGAAAAAAAGGATATTTAAACAGATTCGCCAGCAGAACGACAATAATCAGTTGAAATCCGTAATTAGCTCCTGCCCTGGTTGATTGAACAAGATGTGATACTCCAATTGCAGCTGCTGCCCAAATCAATCCCGGACCGATTGCCTTCCACCATTTTTTTTGCATAAACCTGAATTAGCTCAATATTACAGTACATCAAAAATACTGAAAAGAAGGGAATTACAAGCTCTAATAGTACTCATCCATTTACAAACAACAATTCACCCATCCGAAATTACGTCAAAAAAAAAGACTCCTTTGGTTTTAAAACCAAAGGAGTCTTCTATTGTGTATAATCCAATACCCTACTTCGTAATCTTTCCCTGTTCCAAAATCAAATCGTAAAAATAGCCGGCTCCAAAGTCCTTATCTAAAACAACAACACCCTCAACAGTGATTACATCGCCAACCTGAGCTGTTTCATCCGATGTAAACGTTAAATCATAACTCTCTCCAAACTTGGTACCATCCTGAATGTGCAGCCAGTTGCGCCCCATGATATTTAAGTTGACTTTTACAACCTTGCCCTTAACTTTTACAGTTTTGTTTGAATAATCAGCTTTTGATTCATACAATTGAGCAATTGTCAATCCTCCATCAACCGGTTGAATGTCAATATCGGAATTATAATCTTCAATCGCTTTTCCCTGAGGAGAAGTTTTTCCGACCATTGGATTAGTCGTAGTCGCTTTAATAGGTTCTGTACTGAAGTTCTGTACAAAGAAAATAGTCTCAAACGTACGATCCAATGCCTTACTATTAAAGTCTTTCATTTCCAATGGCGAATCGTAATAATATTTTTCACCTTCACTAACCTCCTGACTGTTGACCGCCATCCAAAATTCTTTTCCATTTTCTTCAACCTTCAAATAAGTATAACTATCCGTTTGAATGATTTCATTCACCGTCACCTGGTGCATCAAAGTATTGGTATCGATAGGTTTTACAGGTTCTTTCTTTTTCTGTACACAAGAAGATAGCGCGAGGCTACTAACAAGAAATAATGCAATTAAAAGTCTCATAAATTGTATTTTAAATTATTCATCAATAAATTCAGTTATTCGCTAAAAGTAAACAAAGCGTTTAAAATAAAGTTAGATCGAAAATTGATATTTCGCAATTTAAAAACGCTTTGTCAGATTTAAATAAATATTGTTGTATTTGGATGCATCCTGAATGGTCATTTCATAGTTAGCCGAAAGTGAAAACTTTCTCGCAATCCGCCAGGTTAAGTCCAATTCGCCAATATGCTGCTTCAATTCGGAACTGGAATCAAAATATTGATAGTTGACATAGCGATAACCCAAACTGGTATAAAGTTTATCATTCAGCAGGTCTTTATAAAAACGAGCCCCGAAAATCTGACCGTCCAAATAGCTCGTTTGTAAAAGATTAGCCGAAAGTGTTGCCGAAGCATCTAATCCGGGAATCCTGCTCATAGAAACAAATCCATTCAACGTTTTGGTCGCGCGAATATCATTGTCGCGAACCCGGTAACTTGTGTTAAGCCCGATGGACAATAAATTTATTGGCCTATAATTCACTCTAAAACTTAACCCTTGTCTTGTTGCCTCTTCCAAGAGCCTATCCACCAGATTTTTAAACGTTTCATAGTATATCACATTTTTTCGTGCATCATAAGAAACATACACGGAAAGGGGGCAAATAATCCGGTAACGCAATGAAAAATAAAGACTTGTCAGGCTCAACGTATTTGTTGAAATTCCATTCTCAAGCGTGTATAAATCCAGTTCAGAAGATACAAACAGAAACAAGTTTTTCAATAAAGAGTTGCTATGCTGAAAATACATGAATCTGCGATCAGTATTACCTTTATTTTGCTGTTCAAAAAACGCCAATGAATTACTCATCAACCCGTTATCCGATTTTAAATCATGCGCAACATAAGCTCCAAATTCCAGCAATTTCGTATTCAGACTATAATCCTGATAATCGGGACGAAAACCAACCACCGCTCCAAATCGGAAATCGTTCAACCCGGTTTCATACTGCAAACCATCAATTGCACCAATATTCGATAAATTCCGGTTAACTCTGCGCCCCAGCCAGATGGAAGACTGCTTACCTGGTTGATATTTAACTGCCAAACTATAAATTTTCAAGGCACTAAAGATGTTCTCCTGCACACTCGTCCAATCATCTGTTTTGTGGGTGAAAGCGAGATAAGTATCGGTTGAAAAACGACTATCTCCAATGTTATTGGCTTGCAACGAAAAATTGTAGCGCAACCGATGACTACTGTTGTCGGTTTCATTTGAAAAACGGGAATAGGATGACGCAGAAATTCGTCCCCGAATCCTCTCTTCAAGCTTCATCTCCTCCTCTCCCGTCTCCGATTGTTCTTGGATTGTCGAGCCAATCTTTGTTGAGTCTTTCACCATATCCACTTCTCCACCCACAGCGGGTTGTTCGGCCTCAACAACTGGCGGATTCGCATAGACATCCTCTCCCATGGAAACTTCAAGACTACTCAATGGTGTTCCCATGCAGGAAAGTGACGATCGTGACTCGATAACAATTATGGGTTTGAAACTATCAGTGCGCTTCACATAAAGAGTGTCTCCAACATGAAGGTTATTCGAGTCGTCAAACCGCACATAAATGCTTTGAGCTGACAGGTAGGAAATCTTCCCTTGGTATTCACTTTCAACCTGTGAATAACCAATAGACGCCCCCGCCATCAACAATATGGTCAAAAATAGGTACTTCATTATTAATCTTCTCTTCCTTGAGGATGACATGACAAGCAGGCTGCACTGTTATATGAATAACCACTTCGTCCACTATGTTCATCATCCATTCTTGACTGACTATGTTCATGGCAAGTCAAACAGGTAAACGATGCAAAATTAGAAGCGACTTGATGACATTCGGTACAGCTATTCCACTCTCCACCGTGTTTCCCACTGTAAATTGGAAAATATTGAGCATCGTGGTTAAAGGTTGATGGCTCCCATGCATTTGTTGTATGGCACGACTCGCAATCTGTTGGAAAGTTTGCCGCTAAATGATTCGGATCAGTCGTTGAATTGTAGTTATCCGTATGACACTCGTAACAAGTGTTCGGCGTGTTCGTGTAATTTCCGGCGTGGCAATCAACACAACTGGTCGCTGTGTGAGCACCAGTCAATGCAAACCCTGTGGCATCATGATTAAAGCTTGCTCCCTCCCAGTTATTGGTGGTGTGACACGAAGCACAATCAGTTGGAAAACCGGATGCCTGATGGTTCGGATCAGTCGTTGAGTTGTAATTTTCATCGTGGCAATCAAAACAAGTGCTCGGCGTATTCGTGTAATTCCCAGCATGGCAATCAACACAACTGGTCGCTGTGTGAGCTCCGGTCAGTGCAAATCCAGTTGTATTGTGATCAAAGCTTGCACCCTCCCAGTTATTGGTCGTGTGACACGAAGCACAATCGGTTGGAAAACCAGATGCCTGATGGTTCGGATCAGTCGTTGAGTTGTAATTTTCAGTATGACAGCCGTAGCATGTAATCTCTGTTGTGGTATAATTACCGTTGTGGCATACCGCACAATCATTGGCAATTGTAGCATGAGCACCGGCAAGAGCATAAAACTCGCTATGAACAGGAAAGCTTGCAGGTTGCCAATCAGGGTCAGAAGTATGACAATCAGCACAAGTAACTGCCAATGACAGGTTCTGATGATTTGGATTACTGGTCTGGGTGTAATCTGGTTGGTGGCAGTCGACACAAGCGGATGAGGTATTAGCAAAACCATCTGCGTGACAACCGATACAATCAGTTGTTGCATGCACTCCTAATAACGAGAATCCTGTTGAACTATGATTAAAAGCACCTGATTCCCGACCAGTTGGGTGGCACGAATAACACAGATTACTTTTGTAGCTGTATCCGTTGACTCCTCCATGTTCATCATCCATTTCAGATTGATTGTGCTCATGACAAGTCGTACAGCTAAATTCTGCATAACTTGCTGAGTTGGTATGGCATTCAGTACAACTATTCCATTCACCATGATGTTCCCCAGAATAAATTGGAAAAAACTGAGCATCATGCTGCTTGAATTCTGCTGGCGACCATCCAGGTGTCAGATCATGACATTCAGCACAATTGGTAGAAAAATTTAGTTGCTGATGTTTTGGATTCAAACTAGCCGTGTAATCAGTTTGATGACAAACAAAACAAGCATTGTCAATCTTCTCAAACGTTCCCGAAGTGTGACATTCAGCGCAGCTAATAGCATGTCCTCCGTTCAATGGAAAAAAGTTGTGCTCAAAATTAGCCGACCGCCAACCGATTGCCTTAGCGCTGTGACATTGCACACAATCAGTTGAATAGCCTGATTGCTGATGATTGGGAGAAGTTGTAGCCATAAAGTCTTTCAAGTGGCAATCCACACATGCAACGCCCAAGGGTTCAAATTGAAGATTGCTGGCCGATTCATGACAGGAATAGCAATCGGCTGTTGCATGCGCCCCCTGCAAAGGGAAACGACTGAGATCATGAATTTTACGGACGTTGGATACTAACCAACTTGCAGGAGTATGACAACGGGCACAATCCATCCCCAATGTATTATTGTGGCGATCAGTATGACACGACACACATTCATTAGCTGCAGTCGAAAAATTCAAGTCTACATGACAGGCTTTACAAGTCAACTGTTTGTGTTGACCAATTAAGTCAAAATCTGTTTGACTATGGTCAAATTGCATATCTTCCTTGAGCAGCTCCCAACTCTCAGGGGAATGGCACAGAGCACAGTCGATGTTAAAATCGTCCCCATGAGGCGACTGAGCTATTGTTACCAAATAGGCAAAAAATGCTATGACGAAGAATGACAGCTTGCGCATTTTATATCTTTTTTAAATTCATACTGAATGTACGTTCCTGAAGGATCAGTAACCGGTGGATGGCATTTTTGACAGTCCACTTTTTGATGAGCTCCTTCCAATACAAATTGGGTTCGATCATGATCAAACCGCTCAGCCTTCCAGTCATCAAAAAGATGACAACGCTCACATTTCGTCTCTTCTTTTTCGTTGAATTGCCCCCGGTGAACATCCGAATGACAAGTTTCACATTGTGTAGATAAACCAGCAAAATACTGCTTCCGCCCAGTAGCATCTGCTTTGAAGTGGCAATCACGACATGCTGTTTGTGCATGTTTACCAATTAACTCGAAATTGGTGTTTCGATGGTCAAAATTAATCTTTCCCCAGTTAGTAACGTTGTGACATGAATTACATTGTTGTACAGGCATATATTTTTCAGAAATATGTCCTTCATGTATGTTTTCGTGACAATCAACACAAGTCGATCCAATTTTCCGAAACTCCCATTCTTCAGTCTTCTTATGGCACATAAAACAAGGAGTTGCGAGGTGTGCCCCAGCGAGTTTGAATTTAGTTTGATTGTGTTTCTCAATACTGAATAACGAAGGAGTAAAACGATTCACCGAGTGGCATTCGTCACAATCAGCTTGTCCCTCTTCGAGGGTGAACTGTCCTTTATGATAATCAGAATGGCATGATTTGCATTGATTATGAGCGATTGGATCGGTGTAATTTTGCTTATGACACTTGTTGCAATCCACTTTTTGGTGCTTCCCTTTTAATGGATAGCCGGTTTTACGGTGATCAAAATTCGAGCGATTGGCTATTTCGTGAAATGATTCTTCGGAATGGCATTGCACACAATTTTGTCCAAACTTGTTTTCATGCACATCCTCATGACAAGCGGTACAATTGGCAAACTCAACATTGGCAAATTTCTGAAACGCAACTCCCTCCCGTTCCTCTTTTTGATGACACTTTTCGCAGTCAACCTTTTGGTGTTTTCCTTTTAATGGAAAGTCTGTTTTTTGGTGTTCAAACTTTGCGGCAGGCACAAAAGCATCTTGATTGTGGCACGACAAGCAGTTTTCATCCAATGTCTGCTGGTGATAGTCTTTATGACAATCCAAGCATTTTGTTCCCAATCCCAGGAATGTATTTCCGTCCTTTTTTTGTGATGTTCCTTGCTGAATCAATTCCTGCTTGTGACAGTCTTCGCACTTAATTTCCCGGTGCTTTCCCGCCAGCCTAAATCCGGTAAGCTCGTGATTAAAGTTTTCCTGATCAAACCTTACCATTTCAAATTTTTGACCATGATGCTCACTATGGCAAGCAAAACAGTCCTTTCCTTCTACTTCTTCGGAAGCATGATAACCCCTATCGCCTTTAATCAAATGTTGAATTTCAGTATGGCAATCCAGGCACTTTTCATTCGTCACCTTTTCACCCAACACATGGCATTTTGTGCAGTTGCTAAGTCCTTCCAAATGCTCATGTGCTTTGGTCAGGTCTCCAGGCGAAAGTTGCGCAAAAACCAGTGCAGGAAAAGCAATCAATAACCCTATGACGATGTTCTTTTTCAGTGTAAATGAATTTTAATTTCAAAGTAACGAAATAGAAACATATTCTGATATATCGCTATATCTATTTTATCTTATTTATCATGTTTCAAAATAGCCTCGCCAAACTTCTTGGTGATTTGAATTCCCGCACTTTCAAGAAACTTAGTCGGCAATTCCCCACCCGCAAAAATGTATACCAAATCATTCGGCAACTCAACAGGGTCTGTTTTTTCAGGATCGGTAATCAATACAGAGCCATCTTTAATTTCAACTAAATTCGTATTGAAGCGAATATCAATAACCCCTTCGGAAATCATCTGATCAACTTGTGCTTTATTCTTTGGTTTTATTCGACTAAAAACATCCTTTCGATATGAAAGAACAACCCTATTTTGTCGACATAACAATAATGCGGCTTCAATTGCCGAATCGCCACCACCAACAACTACAATGTTCTTTTCATGAATCTGTTCCGGCTCCAACAATCGATAAGCAACTTTAGTACTTTCTTCACCCGGAATATTTAATTTTCGCGGAGTTCCTCTTCGTCCGATAGCCAATAAAACTTTTCGTGCCGAATAACTTTGCCCACTTTTGGTCTCCACTACAAAATGACCGTTAACCCGATTAATCGACTCTACTTTCATTCGCTCTATAATCGAGATATCATGCTTACTCATCACATCAGTCCACAAATCGAGTAGTTCAACTTTACTGGTTTCATATAAGCGAACTTTCCCGTAAAGCGGAAGTTCCATAGGTGCAGTCATGACTATCTTTGAGCGTGGAAAGGTAAACACTGTTCCCCCGAGCGAATCCTGCTCTAAGGTGACCACTGATAACTTATGTTTTTTGGCTGCCAACGTTGCAGAGATTCCGGCAGGGCCGGCTCCAACAACTAATAAATCATAATCAGCCTGATTTTTTTTGTCGATTTTCTTCACCAAATGCTCTACCGCTTGCCTCCCCTGCTCCACGGCATTTCGAATCAATCCCATGCCACCAATTTCACCGGCGATATAAATTCCGGGAACGTTTGTTTCAAAAGTCTGATCAACATGAGGCAAATCAACACCCCGTTTTTCGGTTCCTATAACCAAGGTAATAGCCTGGGTTGGACAGGCATGAAAACAAGCTCCGTGACCAATGCAACGGCTGGCATTGATGGTTGTAGCACGCCCATTTCGAATTCCTAAAATATCATGCTCCGGACAAGCTGAAATACATGCTCCGCTTTTGATGCATGAATTTGGGTTAACAACCGGATGCAAAGAAACCGGTTCATAAAGACCATCAACTTTTGCTTGCTCAATCTTTGCCTCAACCAATTTGGATTCCTTGCTTAATTTACGGACGTAATACCAGACAATCAGCAGAAGAAAAACTCCGACAACCGAATAAATCAATATTTGCTCAACGATTACTTCCATCTTTTAAAATATCCAGCGGTAACCAAAAGTAAGGGAAACCGCCACATGTATAATCATTACAACCAACATTACCAGTGCAAATGGTAGGTGGGCAACATGCCAATAACGAAACAGATTTTGCATATTCGTCAGTCGGTCAATTTTACGATTCAACACAATTTCAAAACGAATTAATTTCCAGGCTTCCCGAAAACTCTCCTTACTCAATTGTTGTGCTTTAAGTTGTCTTTTTATTTGCCTTTGTATTTTCCTTTCAAACTGATACTTCGCAAAAAAACGCTGAATCATATTTCCTCCTAATCGACCAGGACGAGATTTTACTGCCGCTAATATTTCATTCAGCAATTCTTCATCCAACTGGTCCTTGTTTTTTAACTGTTCATTTAGCGCCACTTTTTTCTGATCCAGCTCACTCAGGCTAAGTTCACGCCCTTCAATGGTCCGCGGTATTTGCAAATAAATGTAGCGACCAATAATTCCGCTTGCCACAACTGCAACCATGCTCCAAAAACTAATGGAAACAATTCCCCCAAATTTGAAAGCCGTATGAAACAAGACCAGAATTGGTCCCAGCGTGCACAGAAAGATGTGGAACTCAAGCCAGTATTTTAAAACTCCAAAACGTGAAAACATCCGAACTCTTTTCCTGATCATGTACATGGAAACGCCTACAACAATCATTAATGAACCAATAATTCCCAAGCCATGGCCAATCATTCCACTAGGCTTCAAACTCTGGTGACTATCGTGGTAAAACCGGTCTTCCAGATTGAGTCTATAATAACTGTACCCTTCGATGCTTAGATAAAACAAAACAAAGAGGACAACAAAAATCAATGTAGAAATATATATTCTATGAATGTTTAACCTCATTCTTTTCTGCTATAAACGTTAGTTTCCAGAAGTATTGTATGCTAGACACAGTTTCCCGGAAATCTCATACTGACAACTATTCATGATTTTCCTGTGGTTGTTGCTGGTGCTCAGCTCCTACAATATCAAGAGAATCCAAGCGAAATATAAACCATATTAAACTCTGTTCCAAGCTCCAAGCGACGATTAATTCAAATTCCATTGCACCTCTTGAATCAAATTTCCTCAGAACATTTAGTAAATATCCTGATAAATGAAGATCGACCCTACTATTTTTTTGAAAAAGATCAATTCGGACTGAAGTAAAGCGATCGTTTAAACAAAAAAAACGTTTCAACAAGAATGAATTTTCACTTACCTCATTCATTTTCAAGAATGAGAAGGCTTCCTGCTTAGCTAAAACCGGCCTAAAACAGATCTGCAATTTTTTCCTTTTAAAAACAACTCAGTCAGTTTCCAGAAATACCAAACAGATCTAATGACACCCAAATCTCAAAGCGGCTATTTTTAAACTTACCACTTCACAAAAAAAAGAGCTTAAAGTCTTTTTAATCAGCAAAAGCATGGTATCTTTGCAGTTGCAAATTTCAAAACGAAATAACGTGAATCAATTATACGCAAAATACAAACCAAGCGATTGGCTACCTACAACCAAAAAAGAAATTGAACAGCGGGGATGGGATGAATTGGATGTCATTTTATTTACCGGAGATGCCTATGTTGATCATCCATCGTTTGGCGCTGCTGTGATTGGGCGGATATTGGAGGCAGAAGGATTGCGAATTGCGATTGTGCCCCAACCCAACTGGCAGGATGATTTGCGAGATTTTAAAAAACTAGGGGCGCCACGGCTTTACTTCGCGGTAACCTCGGGCAATATGGACTCGATGGTGAACCACTACACCGCCAACAAACGCAAGCGATCTAATGATGCCTACACTCCGGGGGGACAACAAAATAAACGTCCCGACTATGCCGCAACGGTATATTGCAACATTCTGAAAGATCTGTATCCTGAAACTCCAATTATGTTGGGTGGCATTGAGGCCTCCTTGCGCCGGGTTTCGCATTACGATTATTGGCAAAATGAATTGAAGCCCTCCATTTTGGTTGATTCAAAAGCCGATCTGCTTTTCTATGGAATGGGCGAAAAATCAATTATCGATTTTACCAATTTAGTCAAACGAGGCGTCGATGCCCGAACCATTACCAATTTGCCACAAACTGCTTTTTTGGTGGAGCAAGGAGAAAAATATGCCACCAATAAAAAGTGGAACAACATCGATTTGTTTTCGCACGACGAGTGTTTGAATGACAAGAAAAAGTTTGCCAAAAACTTCATGCACATCGAGGAAGAGTCAAACAAGTCGGAAGCCAACAAAATTACCCAGGAAATTGGCAACAAACAGGTGGTTGTAAATCCGCCATGGCCGCCACTGGAAGAAAAGGAGATTGACCGTTTTTATGATTTGCCCTTTACGCGGCTTCCGCATCCAAAATATAAAAGCAAGGAAACCATTCCGGCCTACGAAATGATTCGCCACTCGATCAACATTCACCGGGGGTGTTTTGGTGGCTGTACGTTTTGTACCATTTCGGCACATCAGGGGAAATTTATTGCCAGCCGTTCCGAGAAATCCATTTTGAAAGAGCTGGAGCAAGTTACCCAGATGCCTGACTTTAAGGGCTATATTTCCGACCTTGGCGGGCCTTCAGCCAACATGTATAAAATGAAGGGTATCCATGAGGAAATCTGCCGTAAATGCAAACGTCCTTCCTGTATTTTTCCTGATGTTTGTAAGAATCTGGATGTCGATCACAAGCCCATGCTCGATTTGTACCGAAAAGTCCGCCAGCACCCGAAAATAAAGAAAGCTTTTGTTGGAAGCGGCATTCGTTACGATATGATTTTGCACGAAACCAAAGATAAACAGGTCAACAAGAATAACATGACCTATTTGCGCGAAGTGGTTAAACACCACGTATCAGGTCGCTTAAAAGTTGCTCCCGAGCACACTTCAGACGATGTATTAAAAATCATGCGAAAACCTTCATTCAGTCTATTTTATAAATTGAATAAGGCTTTTAACGAAATCAATAAAAAGGAAGGGCTAAACCAACAATTAGTTCCCTACTTCATTTCGAGTCATCCCGGATGCCAAAACACCGATATGGCCAACCTGGCAGCCGAAACCAAGCAATTGGATTTCAAGCTGGAGCAAGTTCAGGATTTCACACCGACACCAATGACTTTAGCCACTGTTATTTATTATACCGGCTATCATCCATACACCATGGAAAAAGTTTACACGGCTAAATCGAAAAAAGAAAAACTATCGCAACGGAAATTCTTTTTCTGGTATAAACGAGAATATCAGCAACAAATTCGACAAGAATTAACTAAATTGAACCGCAAAGATTTATTGAAAAAAATTATGAATTAGTCATTCGTAATTGAACAATTAGTCACTGGTTTAATTTAGAATTTGAAACCTTTTACCATGAAAATAAGATTTGCCTTTATCGGATTTTTGATGATCGTGCTTGCCGGGTGCGCGGAGATGCAACAAATCGCAAAAACGATTTACGACGAGGAAGCACCATTGTCCCAGTCTGAAATAATTGCAGGATTAAAACAAGCCCTGATTGTTGGAACCGACAGTTCGGTGGCAGAACTCTCCGGATTGAATGGCTATTTAAAAGATGAAGCAGTAAAAATCCTACTTCCTCCTGAAGCTGATGCCATTACCAAAAACCTGAGTAAACTTCCGGGCGGACAAGACTTGGTTGATAAAGTGATTACCAACATCAATCAGGCAGCCTCGGATGCGGCAAAGGATGCCGCACCGATTCTACTAAATAGCATCAAGCAAATGACCATACAAGATGCCGCCGGCATTTTAACCGGAGGAGACAATGCTGCCACTGAATACCTGAAACGCACCAACTACGATGCGCTAGTTGACCTTTACCAGCCTAAAATTGAGACTTCTCTCGATAAAAAATTGGTCG
Organism: Sunxiuqinia sp.; assembly: GCF_055140945.1. Lineage (NCBI taxonomy): Bacteria > Pseudomonadati > Bacteroidota > Bacteroidia > Marinilabiliales > Prolixibacteraceae > Sunxiuqinia > Sunxiuqinia sp. The sequence goes on along the minus strand of NZ_JBSQYS010000002.1, from coordinate 112,886 downwards.
GCAATCTGTCAGCTCAGCAATCGTGGGACGAAATGACCGGGCAATGGAATAAGGTTGCGGGATCGTTTGTTGGCCAGCTGGCCGATTTAGATAAAGTTGAAACTAACTTAAGCGCATACCTTACCAAACGTGCAATGGATGGTCTTTTCCTAAAGATTGGAGAAACAGAGAAAAACATTCGCCAAGATCCTGCTGCAAGGGTCACAGACCTGCTGAAACGGGTTTTCTCAAAACAATAAAATTAATTCCATTTCTATTTTCTGAATTTGAGATTTGAAACCTAAAACGTCAGGAACGGAGCCGCCCTTGCCAGGTATTTCTTTCTTTCAGGCGTTTTTCGACTTTAGCCACAAACTCAAAATTCTTTAATCCCCATTTAGGGGCAATCAACAATTCTTTGGGCGCCTGACTAATAAACCGTTCTACAATAATTTCAGGACTCAGTAACTCCAGATATTCAATCACCAAATCGATATACTCGTCGGCAGTAAGCAACTGAAAATCCTCCGGATGCTCTTTAAACTCGACTGCCATTCGGGTTCCTTTATGAATTTGCAGCTGGTGCAATTTTATATTTTCAACCGGTAGCTGACTGATTATTGTCGCTTGGGTTAACAGTTGCTCCCTGCTTTCGCCCGGCAGACCAAGAATTAAATGCGCACAGGTATGAACGCCCCTAGAAGCTGTTTCGCGAATAGCCCAACAAGCCTGCTCAAAAGTATGTCCCCGGTTTATTCTCTCCAATGTGTCATCGTTTACCGACTCCACGCCATATTCAACCATCACATAATAATCTTTCGAAAGATCGGCCAGGTAATCCAGTATCTCATCATCGACGCAATCAGGCCGAGTGCCAAGTACCAAACCAATAATTTTAGGGTGAGCCAAAGCTTCTTCGTATCGTTCCTTTAAAACAGTAAGATCAGCATAGGTATTTGAGTAAGCCTGAAAATAGGCCAGAAACTTCATCGACTGATACTTCTTCGAGAAAAAGCCAATCCCTTCGCTTACCTGCTCGGTAATGTTTTTATCAAATCGACAATAGTCTGGCTTAAATGTTTGGTTATTGCAATACGAGCAACCACTTAAAGCCTTTGTTCCATCCCGATTCGGGCAGGTAAAACCGGCATCAATCGAAATTTTCTGTACGCGTTCGCTAAACAGCGTTCGAAAATGTGTGGAAAAGTCATTGTAACGTTTATGATGTCCCCAGGGGAAAATTTGATCAGTCATAGCTTAAAATGTTACGCGAAAATAAAACAAATGCGATTCAATAAAGATAAAATCAATCTGAAATCCACGTATTAAATCGAACACTCAGCTGAATCGCATGTGCTTATTCACCTGAGAATGAAAAAACAAGCTGCCTCTTATCAACAAATGTTGAAAACTTTAAACTCCTTCAGGTGTGATAACGTTCTTATTGTATCGCCTATTTTCTAATTTTATAGTAACTCAATAATACATCAATCTATGTTTACAGCTGAAGATTTAGATTTTATCGAAAAGAGAGGGAGTAACTTATCCACCGTAAAAGAACAAGTCAAAAATTTCGAAAAAGGGTTTCCATTTATGGAAATCATACAAGCAGCCAATATTGGAAAAGGCATTATTCAACTGAATGCTGAACATGCCGAAGAGTTCATCAATTTTTTCGACAAAAACCTTGAAAAGGGAATCTCAATCTTGAAATTTGTTCCTGCCTCGGGAGCCGCCAGCCGGATGTTTAAAAGCCTGTTTGAAGCGAAGTCGAACCTGGAAAGCGGAGTAAGCGAGGAAGAAGTTTGTAACGACAAGGACATCAAAACTTTTTTTGATCGCTTAAATGATTTTGCTTTTTATTCTGATCTGGAGAAAGCTGCGGGCAAACCGGTTGACCAACTCTCCGCACTCGAAGTTTTAAACCTTGTGCTCACCGACGATGGTTTGAATTATGGCAATCTCCCAAAAGGCTTGTTACAATTCCATCAATACGGAAAAAAATCGCGTACCCCATTTGAAGAACATTGTGTTGAAGGAGCGCTTTATTCAAAAGACACATCAGGCAAAGTAAAAATTCATTTTACGGTATCGCCCGAACATCAGGAAGCTTTTCAAGCACACCTGAAAGAGATACAATCAATTTACGAAGATCAGTTCGGACTAACTTACGACATTACGTTCAGCCAGCAAAAACCATCGACTGACACGATAGCGGTAGACATGAAAAACGGGCCTTTCCGCAATGAAGATCAAAGTTTACTTTTCCGGCCCGGAGGACACGGAGCTTTGCTGGACAATTTGAATGATTTAGATGCGGATTTAATCTTTATAAAAAACATTGACAATGTTGTCCCTGACTACTTGAAGGACGAAACGGTCAAGTATAAAAAGGCACTGGCTGGGTTACTGCTTAACTACCAAAAGCGAATTTTCAGCTACCAGCAAATTTTGGACGAGCGTCACTACTCAGCATTAGATAGTAAGTTTTATTCTGAAGCATCTAGTTTTCTCGAAAATGTTTTAAATGTAAAACCACCATCCAATCAATATTACACCGAAAAAGAAGAATTATATCACTACTTGAAATCAAAATTCAATCGCCCAATTCGGGTTTGTGGAATGGTGAAAAATGAAGGGGAACCCGGCGGTGGACCATTTTGGGCCAAAAATGCCGATGATTCAGTCTCGCTTCAGGTTGTTGAAAGCAGTCAGGTTGACATGCAAATTGAGCAGCAAGAATTAATTGCCCAACAAGCCAGCCACTTCAATCCGGTTGATCTGGTTTGCGGGGTAAAAAATTACCAGGGAGAAGCGTATAATTTACTAGAATACAGAGATCCTAAAACAGGATTTATTTCTTATAAGTCAAAAGATGGAAAAGAACTAAAAGCCCAGGAATTGCCTGGACTTTGGAATGGAGCTATGGCTGATTGGAACACACTTTTTGTGGAAGTTCCAATCCTGACTTTCAATCCGGTAAAAACGGTGAACGACTTATTACGAAAAGAGCACCAGCCAGATTAAGTAATTCTAAAAAGTATTATTAAATTTGCACCTGCTATTTTTTGGATTCTATGGAAGAAGACTCAAGGGACTTTTACGAAAATGAGGAAATTGATGAAGCGGTCAGACGCTTCAAGAGAATGATGAATTCCGATCAAACAGACTACTTTGATGTTTTTGAGGTAGAAGGCATTGTTGATTATTTTTTGGATGAAGGTAAAATTAGCATGGCCAATTTAGCCATCGATAATGGCATCAAAATTCATCCTTCTTCAATAGCCCTTCAAATTAAGAAAGCACAACTACTTCTGGTTGATGGGAAAGTGGAAAAATCACTTGATTTAATTCACTTAGTCGAAATGGTCGAAAACAGCAATTCGGACATCTATCTGATTAAAGGTTCAGCCTTGATTATGATGGGTATGGTTGACGAAGCAATTGTGGCCTATGAGCAATCTGTTTTTCACAATTACGATGAAGAAGATGAGTTGCTTTACAACATCGGCATCACGCTTGGGCAAGCAGATGAATTTAAAAAAGCGATTTCATTCCTGGAACGTGCTTACCATGCAAACCCTGGCAATGAACAGGTTTTATACGAATTGGCTTACTATTGTGACAAAGAAGGTCTGGATGAAAAGAGCATTCATTACTACAACAAATACCTAGACATTGATCCATTTAATTCGTCAGTTTGGTACAATCTGGGCATTTCATTAAACCGATTAGGAAAGCACGACAAAGCGATCGAAGCGTATGACTTTTCAATCGCGCTTAACGATGAGTTTGAACAAGCGCTTTTTAATAAAGCCAATGCCTTCTCCAACAACAACCAATACGAAGAGGCCATCAAGTGCTATCAGGATTACATTGAAATCGACAAAGAGAACGATGACGCTTATTGTTATTTAGGCGAGTGTTATCTGAATCTGGATCGTTATAATGAAGCCTTGGTATATTATCAAAAAGCTATTCGGATTAATAAGAACAACGCGAATGCGTGGTATGGATCAGGCCTGGTGATGTGGATTGAAAACCAAATAGATGAAAGTCAAATTCTCATTAAAAAAGCCATTAAACTAGAAGATGAAAATCCTGAATTCTGGCTGATGTACGGTAAAATAAACCACGAGCTGAGTCTTTACGATCTGGCAGAAACAGCATTTGAAAGAGCAACTAATCTTGATCCTGATAACCGTGAAAGCTGGATTGCTTATGCAGAAATGCAGTACGAACGAGGCATGCTTCAAGAGTCAATAACCATACTGAAAAAAGCTCATGATATGATTGCTGATGATTCGAGCATTAATTATCGTTTAACAGCTTATCTGCTTGAAAACAACGATGAACGATCAGCTACTGACTATTTTAAAATCGCACTTAAAGCTGATTTTAACGGATACAACACCTTATTTGATTATTACCCGAAAGCCCAACAAAACGAATCCATCAAACAATTGATAAAAGAATACCAATCAACCAAATTTTAATAATGAATTTCAACTTACCGTTTATTCCTGAGCGTCCGGAAAAACCAAGATCTTCTGGCTTAACCATGGTAATGGATAAGGGATTAAGCCTTAAAGAAGCCGAAAGTTTATGTGAAGTCGCATCGGATTATTCTGATTTTGTAAAACTTGGATTTGGCACCGGGTTATTAACTCCGGGACTGAAAGAAAAAATAAACGTTTATAAACAGGCCGGAATTACGCCTTATTTTGGCGGTACACTTTTCGAAGCCTTTATCGCCCGGAACATGTTTGATGACTACCGTCGATTCATTGATGACAGTGGCGTTGAAGCCGCTGAAGTTTCCGATGGTGTTTTGCCGATTAACCACGATAAAAAATGCGAATATATTCGTGTGCTGTCAAAAGACTTCCAAACCTTTTCAGAAGTAGGCACAAAATTGAAAGGGAAAGAGATTAGCAACCTCGAGTGGGTTTCGTGGATGAAAAGCGAGTTGGAAGCAGGAGCCTGGAAAGTAATTGCCGAAGCACGCGAGAGTGGCAACATGGGCATCTACAATGAAGATGGATCAGCCAATTGCAATTTGGTAATGGATATCAAAAAAGAAATTAATACAGAAGATATTTTGTGGGAAGCACCACTTAAAAGTCAACAAGTTTGGTTTATCAAACTATTAGGAGCCAATGTAAACCTCGGTAATATTTCAAACACCGAAGTGATTCCACTAGAAACACTTCGCAGGGGGCTTCGGGGAGATACCTTACTTAGCTTTCTTCCATAAACAAGAATCTTCACCTAACGATATTTAAAACCACCGCTCTCAACGGTGGTTTTTTTTGATTAATTAACACAGATAGAGCCTACAAGCTTTCTTATTCTACAGCGATTCTGCAACAAATGAAATATCCAATTTCTTTCTGCATTTGGAACAGAATGACCAGCCTTTTTGATCGATATCTTCAACATAAGTGCTTGAACGCATCACGCAGACTGGATTCTGGCAGTGGATCAGTCCGAAGGTGTGACCGAGTTCATGAATCACTTCTTTACGCAACCGGTCAACGAAAACCTTTTCATCCGCTTCAATCCCATAGCGTTCGTTTTTCAAACGGTAAGCTGATGCGATGCCACATCTTCCGTTTAAATAAGCCTGACCAAAAATGAACGTTAAAATAGGGATGTAAAGATCAACATTTAAAATCCCTAAGGTTTTTGACTTGTCCGAAGCAAAACGCCTTCCAATTTCTTCCAACAATCTATTGCCGTCATATTGTTTGCGGGCAGGCTCAAAATATTCACTTAAATCGAGGTATCCTTCCTGTGTTTTTACCGGTACCGAGAATTCGCGTTCCACATCATGAATGATTTCGGCGAGAAAATCCCTCCCAAAATATCCAAATGAAATTAATTTGATGTTTTCCGGCTTCATTCTCAATGCCAAGCTAGTTGCTTTGTTTTAAATTGTACTTCTTAATTTTATTGTACAGAGTCACCCGGTCAATTTTCAGGGCCTTTGCAGAAACGGAAATATTCCAATTGTATTTGTTCAGGATTTGCAGGACGTGATGTTTCTCCAGTTCATTGAGACTCTCAAAGGACGGCATCGATTTGTTTTTTTCGATTGGCAAATCTTTCAAGCAGATCTTTTTGCCGTTCCCAACCACAATTGCCCTTTCTATCATATTCTCCAGTTCGCGGATATTGCCGGGAAACGGAAACTCTGCTAACCGTGACAGTGCTGCTGGTTCGATCGACATGACCGGCCGGTTCATGGTCGTGCAGTACTTTTTGATGAAATACTCGGTCAACAAAGGAATGTCTTCCGTTCGCTCGCGCAAAGGCGGAACACGAATATTGACCACATTGAGCCTGTAAAATAAATCTTCTCTGAATGCTCCATTGTCCACCATCGTTTTCAGGTCGCGGTTGGTCGCACAAATAACCCGAAAATCAGACTTGATCTCTTTGTTTCCACCAACCCGAACAAAGCTTTTGGTTTCCAGTACTCTCAATAATTCTACCTGCATTTTTGTTGAGATGGTAGCTATTTCATCCAGAAAAATTGTTCCATTGTCAGCCATTTCAAACCGACCTTTCCGGTTATAAACAGCTCCCGTGAAAGCTCCTTTTTCGTGGCCGAACAATTCACTTTCCAGTAAACTCTCGGACAAAGCTCCGCAATGCACACTAACCAAAGGGAAAAATTTGCGGGGCGAATTGACATGAATGGCTCGTGCAACCAGTTCCTTTCCAGTTCCGCTTTCCCCTGTAATAATAACCGAAGCGGTGGATTGTGCAACACTCTCAATTTCTAGGAGTACTTGCTGCATAGCCTTACTTTCGCCAATCAAGTCTTCCACATTTTCAAGCGAAACCACTTTATCTTTTAACACCTCATTTTCCTCCATCAGACTGATCTGCCTAGAGGCATTGCGAATCAAATGAGACAGGTCGTCCGGATCAAAAGGCTTAGTCACATAATCGAATGCGCCATCTTTTAACGCCTGCACTGCGGTATCAACCGTCGCAAATGCCGTCATCATAATGACAATGACCTCTTTTCGGATGGTTTTGATCCGCTTCAACATCTCCAGCCCGTCCATTCCAGGCATTTTAATATCGGCCAGCACAATATCGAAAGTTTCGGATTCAATTAGCGACAATGCTTTTTTTGCATCTTCGGCAGAGACAACACGGTAACCGTCTTCGATAAACCAACTGCACAGGGAGTCCCTGACAGACCTTTCATCATCAACAATCAATATGGATATTTTCTTCGCCATGGTTTGTTTTTTTTTAAGTCTTTATTAAAGGTAAGGTGATGGCTATAGTCGTTTCTTTTCCACGGTCTGATTTCACTTCAATTTTTCCCTTGTGGTTTTGCACAATGCCATGTACTACCGATAAGCCAAGGCCAATACCGCTAGCTTTCTCCTTGGTTGAAAAGAAGGGTTCAAAAACGTGGGGAAGATCTTCTTCTGCAATTCCAATTCCATTATCAGTAAATTCGATCCTGATCTGTTCATTGTCTGGGTTATGGGAATAAACGACAATTTCACCATTCTCAGAAACGGCTTCCGAAGAATTGACCAAAATCGCAATACACGCTTGTTTAATTTGATTGGGGCTACACGAGATCAAATCCTTTTTGGCAGAAAAATCGGATAGAAAATGGATGTTGGCAATTTTCATAGGGTGGGTCATCAGTTCCACTGTGTCCGTCAGGATTTCATGCAAGTGACGTGGCTCAAAACCTTCTTGGTCTTTTCTTGAAAAGTCCAGCAATCCTTTCACAATGTCTCCACAACGCTTCGTTTCACTTTCAATAAATTTTAAATGTTTTAGCATCATGCCAACTTTATCCTGATCCAGATTTGGATTGCTTAGCTGTTTGTGGATTAACTTTGTGTACACCAAAATGCCCGAAAGTGGATTGTTGATTTCATGGGCAACCGAAAGGGATAATTTTCCGAGTGACGAAATCCGCTCAATATTGATTAACTCATTCTGAGCTTGCCCCAGTTCTTCCGATTTTTTTTGGACTTTGTATTCCAGTTGTTGTGACCAATTTTGAAGCTCCGTTGTTGCCGTTTGCAGGTTGTCCAGCATTTCGTTGAATGCATAGGAAACCATGCGCATGTCTGAAAGCTGGTTTGATCTGATTTCCAGTCGTGTATTTTTATCGCCTTTGGCTACTGCCTCTGAGGCCAAAATAATCTTGTTGAGTGGATTTTTAATTTTCTTATTGGTGAACAGGATTAAAAACACAATAAGTATGACCGTCATAAGTGCGGCCATCAAAAAGAAATCAGTGGTTGATTCTTGTAATGCGCTGTCCAACTTTTCGAGCGGCATTTTAATGATTAACGATCCAAGCACTTTTTCGTCTGCGCTGTGGGCATGACATGCCGCAGTGAAGCAGGATGGATTATTCAGAATGGGCGACTTGATCATCAGGTTACGAATGCTGTCATTGTCCGGGTTCATAATGCATTCGCTTTTCGCTTCGATTATGCGGTAAGATTTTTCGTCGCGCGAAAACATCTGCTCAAAATCCTCGTGACAACTGGCGCAGTCCGGGTCGCTATGATTGGAAGAGTTGGGCGAAATTGACGTATAGGCCAGGTTGTTGCTGTTATCATACATACTCACGTTGTCAATGCCCGACATGGAGTTGATCAGATCCAAGGTCCTTTGGAGCGAAGCCTGGTCATTTTTTAACATGGCATCGTACAAAGCACCTTCAACCAGATAACCAATGTTATTGCCGTTTTCGCTGATCACCGATTTCATGTAATTTTCATTGACCGAGCGAAAAATAATCCCGAAAGAAACAAACAGCACGAGCGAAGCGATTGTGATAATAAATACAACACGTCCGTAGATGGACGAGCGGAACTTGACATACCCTTTGACAAGGGGTGTTCCGATATGGTTTTTGTTTTTCATTCTTTTATACCAAGGCATAGGTAAAGGCAAAAAGTTAGTTACTACGGACGAAGTTAATTTTAATAATTGAAACCAGATTCGATCCGTGATCTTGTTTTACAACACCTGTTCATTATTTTGAATAAAAAGATGCCACAAAGAGCCTGCGTCTTGAAACGATAAAATCCGACCGGCTCACTTTAGTCATTCTAAAGTGTTACCAGTCGGAAGCAAGTGTTTTATTCAATCTCTTAACTCAGAAAAGTATGCTGAAAATCGTCCCAGACTTCTTTCGGAAGTTCAGCCAGCGGCTGGTCGATCAGTTCTCCACCATCCTGCAGCACCACCTGATTTGGATTGGCCAAATGCTTCATCACCGAGACCGACAAAAAGTCCTTGAAGCGATCCAGCTCACAGGAAGCCCAAGCACTGGCATCTTCGGCCAAATAATGGGTATTAGTGTCAACTTTCCAGTTCGATGGCTTAATCACGTACATCCATCCTTGCTGGTACGGATCGGCCTTCATCAGACCGGGTTCGTCCACCAGCTTTTCATTGGTTCGCATAACTTGGCCGGAGATGGGAGCAAAAATTTTCAGACTTTTACCATCGTGGTTAATTCGGGTTAATAACTCTCCCTTTAGTACTTGCTCTCCCGGCTCTCGCAGATAGCTGATACTTACCTCACCGGTCAGATGAAGCAGCAGGTCATCGAGTCCAACCCGGGCTTTACCGGTTTTCTCAAGGTAGGCCCAACTGTGAAACTTGCTGAAAAAGATTCCTTGAGGAATACGCAGTGATTTGGCCGTAATGAGTCCGTCAGCCAGTTGGGGTTGCATGGTTTGTTTCGACTTTCGGGTCAATAACATCCAGAAAGGAACCATAATCAGAAAGAAGGCAATGATAGCCAGGTATTCGATTCCTTTGGTTTCAAAAATATTGGTATATGTAAATCCGTCCATAACAATTTATTTCTAGGTTTTTCTTTATTGGCAACAAGGGGGTTTAACGACTGTTATTTTTAGCCCATTTAGGGGGTTCGTCCAGTACCGGCATGCGGCTAATGACCCACCTGAAAATCCAAATTTGAATTAATATGATGGTAATGCTGACCACGATCTCCATCCAGGAAGGAACATAGCGTACGGCTTCATCCCAGCGAAAAGCGATAATTGACACATTGAGCCGGTTCACAATAATTCCCACAATGGTGATGATGGCGGCCACCCGGCTCAGCAACAAGCTGGATGTGCGGGAGGCATAGAAAAACAAAACCGTCGGAACAGCCACGAAACCAATCATTTCAAGCAGAAACCAGTAACCCATGGGGGTGTTCAGCAAGTCCCAGTGCTGTCCGTGAATGAACACCAGAAATTGCATAAACAGGTAGGCAAACATACCGAAAGCACAAATCTTCGACAAGCTTTGAACCATGTTGTTGCGTGCTTCACGATTCTTTGAGCTGATCTTCCGGAAGAACACGCGCTGGCTGATTGAGCCTTCAAAAATGACCATCGACAAGCCAGCAAAAACGCTGGACACCAGAAACAGAAGTGGAATAAATTCATTGTACCACAGGGGGTGAATTTTCTCGCTGGCCATGAGGAACAGCGCACCCAAACCTGACTGGTGTAAGGTTGACAAGGTGATACCAAAAATAACGGCTCCCAGGGTCAGCCCCGATAAAATTTTGTGAGCCCGCTTTGCTCCCAGCCACTCGGCTACTGCCGGCGAGAACTCAATGAGCTGGGCAACAATATACAGCAAGAAGTGCCAGGCAACCAGAAACAACACCGAGCTGGCTCCAAAACTATTGCCAATAATCGGGTTGAAGATGTTCCAGGGTTTGCCCAGATCGAGCACTAGCGCCCCGGCGTAGAACATATAAGCCAAAAAGCCGTTCAGCACCGTTACCCGGACAATGGAGTGATACTTATCAACTTTCAGAATATAAACAATGAAAGTCAGCACATAAGCTCCTCCGGCAAAGGCCACACCAGTTACCACATTAAAGCCTTTCCACAAGCCCCAGGGAATTTCCTGGTTGATGTTTGAAACTGCACCAAGCCCTTCTGCGAAGCGGAGGACAATTAAAGCCAGCCCCACCAGAATAATCGGTATGGAGATCAGATTGAAAGGTGTGAGCCATTTGCCCCTGGGTTTTAGCTCACTTAGAAGAAATTTCCAGATGGATTTTCCATCACGGTCGGCTGCTAGTTGAATTTCTTTATTCATCGTTATCATCTACTTTTAGGTGATTGTTTACTGTTGCCTGATGAATGCCCAATAATAAAGTTGGCACCAGCACAAATACTGATGGAACACTGTACAGGAACCCTTTCGTAAGCTCGGGGTAAGAAGACTGTCGCAGGTGCGTATTCATTCCTAGTTCCTCAAATGGAACAGAAGATAAGTAGAGCCATCCGGTTCCTCCAGCTTCGTGTTCGCCATAAATATGATCAACATACTGATCAGGATTTTCATAAATTCGTCTTCGGGCCTCATTAATCAAATCCCGGCGTTTCCCAAAAAGAACGGCTTCGGCAGGGCAATTTGCAACACAGATTGGTACCTCTCCCGCTTGTTGCCTCTCCATGCACATGTCACATTTCTGAATTTTGGGGTTGGTACTCTGGTATTCAAACTTTGGCATGTCAAACGGACAGGAAACCATGCAGTAGCGGCATCCCATACATTTATCGCCATTCCAGGTAACCGGGCCGGTTTTGCTTTTATGCATGGCCTGAGTGAGACAGGCCGCTGCACAGGCTGGTTCATTACAATGCATACACTGCCGTTTCGTATACACTTCCCCGTTTTCAGTTTGAAAGGTATTAACCACGGTGTTGCAGGTTTCGTCCGTTTTCCGAATAGCTTCAACCTCCGGCTGAGGTTCAGGCAATCCATGTGCAGCAGCACATTCATATTCGCAGGTGCGACAAGCCACGCAACGGGTAGAATCGTATAGAATCCCGTAGAATTCAATCTCTTTTTCACTTTTTGGTGAGGCTACCGTTTTTTTACCAACTGCCAGAGATGCTCCAGTGACAGCCAGCACATTAAAAAAACCTCTTCGATTTAATCCCATAGTTTCAATATTTAGTGAGGATTTTCAAATTCGTTAGCGGGCATGATCAATAAATTCGGTTTGAAAGTCTTGCCAAACTTCCGGTGAAAGGTTGGCCAGAACATGGTCAGTCAGTTCGCCACCGTCCTGCATGATGAGTTGATTAAAAACCTTATCGTTGGCATTGGCTGAATTGGCCAGAAAATCCTTCAGTCGGTTGAATTCATCTTCGAGCCACTCCTTGTACTTTTCAGCCACTAATAAAAAGCGGGTTTCCCGATGCCAGTTTGCCGGCTCAATTAAATAGGTCCATCCATCAGTGTATGGCGCTGCATTGATACCGGCAGGATGATCATGCAATCGCTGATTTTGTAGTTTGATCACTCCTGAAACCGGCGAATAAAGATCCAGTTGTTTTCCTTCGCGAACCAGAGTTATAATTTTTTCACCTTTGCGGATTTTTTCACCTGATTCCCTCATTATAACCTGAGTGAGGGATCCTGTCAGATGTTGCATAAAATCATCAATCCCGACAATTACCATTCCATCCGGTTCCATATATGCCCAGGTGTGTGATTTTCCGTAATACAAACCAGCGGGTGCATGAATGGACTTCTCGTTCAGCGAATTTGTAGTGGCAATATCTTCACTTAGGATACCATTCTGTTGTTTACGCCTCGACCGGATCAGAACGATAAGTAAAAGTAAAATCATTGTACCAATCGCCAGTTTCCAACCCAAAGGAATTAAAGGAGTGTCTGCCAAAGTAGGTTGAGCCACCGGCTTGACCAACGCCAGAAGGTTTTCGGTCTTTTCTCTGCCTGAAAGAATGCTATAGCCAGAGTTATTTAGATAGTTCTGTCCATTTTTGTTCAACCACACCAAAAAGTCTAAAGCTGTTTGCTTGGATGGCTCCGAAGTTGCCAGCGCATAAATATTCCCAGATAAACTCCGTGGATACTTTCCAATCCAAGCTCCCCTGGTCAATTGATCGGGACTGTCATACATGTTTTCAAAACTATCAAGACGTCCGTTTCTATTTTTGTCAACCGGAAGAATACTGATTTGATCGGTAAAAGCATTTGTTTCCGGTTGAAGAACATCGACAAGTTTGCAAAAGCCAATCGCATATGGATCTCTCTGAACGGATGAAATTAAGTCCTGTGCGGAAACTATTGTTGTCGTCTGAAACGCTGGCACCTCTGCTTTTGTATAATTGGTAATCGTTGAAGCTACCTGCTGATTATCCAGCATAAAACAATTAATAGGCTTTTCGGGTGCGCCTTCAACGACCAAAGACCAACCTGAATCTTCAGACAGAACCTTTCCTAAATCTTCTGCAGTAATCCCAATCCTGTAAATTTCCTCAAGAAGTGGATTTTTGGAATTGATGATTGGTACAATCACATCGTGGGCGATGACCATTTTCCACGCAAGCTCGTTTTGATCCATTGCCTGTTGATCGGTATCAAGAAAATAGAGGGTTTCCGGTTCAATCGCTACCCCATCGTCTATTTGTGAGAAAGCGATTTTTAGATCCGGCTTTGTTTTACTGAAGTCGGCCACCCAATTCAAGGTCAGTTCAGATAACTCAGGAGAACTCATTAGCTGCAAAGATTTTACTTCGCCGGACGTGGGCTCATCTCCTGTTTGGTTATCACTGACCTCATTGCAAAAACCTGTCATGCTGCAAATAATCAATGATAACAGAGAAAAAAATAATAAAAAGGTTTTCATTGTGTTGATATTAATTGGTTTCATTTACTAATAGATGCTTAACACTCTGATATGCTGATCAATAATTCATCTGATTAGTCATTAGCCAAATAGAGTGCCAAAAAAACACACAGGCATCAACAATCTCAATTTCAGGTGATTGAAAGCGAAATCGCTAAATGATTCAACAGAAAGGATTGTTGACTTTTTAAACAGTAAACATTCCGAATTCATCTATCTATCTGTATTTCTACCTTTTAAAATATTTGTTTATTTTTTCAACACTGTAGAGTTATGCAACACATTCGGTTAAAATGGAATATACTTTTTACAAGGATGAGCGAGAAACTCTATAATTTTTGCAAGTTTGAAGTCAGCGACAATCAAAAATCAGCTTTTGTCTCTTTCACTAATATCAGCACTACTAAATTCCAATTTCCAACTTTCAACCAACTCATTTCATCAAGAGAAAAGCAATACGCTTCTTTTTATTAATTCTAAATAAAAGAATACGCTTCTACAACATGAGTGTATAAACCTGCCAAATCTCATATTTTTTGATATCTTAATGCCGTTGCAACAAACCTTTATGCCCTGTTTTTGTTAAGGAAGATGAATTTATTTTACCTCGAAAGATACAATTGATTAAAAAACCATAATATGTTTGATCTGGATTTAATAAAAAAAACCTACGAGAACTTTGGCCCTCGTATAAAATTGGCCAGAAACGTACTTAAAAGGCCCCTTACTTTGGCCGAAAAAATATTGTATACCCACCTTTTTGATCCCGAAAAAGTAGAGGCGTTCAAGCGTGGAGTTGACTATGTTGATTTTGCTCCTGATCGAGTAGCTATGCAGGATGCGACAGCACAAATGGCGTTGCTTCAGTTTATGAATTCAGGGAAAGAACAAACAGCTGTTCCTTCAACCGTTCATTGCGATCACCTGATTCAAGCTAGCGTAGGTGGACGAGCAGACTTGAAGTTTGCCCTCAATAACAATAAAGAAGTATTTGACTTTTTAGAGTCGGTATCAAATAAATACGGAATTGGCTTTTGGAAACCCGGAGCGGGAATTATTCACCAGGTAGTGCTCGAAAATTATGCATTTCCCGGAGGAATGATGATTGGTACTGACTCGCATACGGTCAATGCTGGTGGACTTGGCATGGTCGCTATCGGAGTTGGTGGAGCCGACGCCGTTGACGTCATGGCGGGAATGGCCTGGGAACTTAAATTCCCAAAATTGATCGGTGTAAAGCTAACCGGAAAACTGAGTGGGTGGACTGCTCCTAAGGATATTATCCTGAAAGTTGCAGGAATTTTAACTGTAAAGGGTGGAACCGGAGCCATCGTCGAGTACTTTGGCGAAGGTGCAAAATCGCTTTCAGCAACCGGAAAAGGAACAATCTGTAACATGGGTGCTGAAATTGGTGCAACAACTTCCACCTTCGGATACGACGAATCGATCGAACGCTATCTGCGTGCAACAGGTAGATATGAAGTTGCAGATGAAGCAAATAAGATTAAAGAGCATTTAACTGCTGACGATGAAGTATATGCTAATCCTGAAAAATATTTTGATGAGCTTATTGAAATCAACCTGGATGAATTGGAACCTCATTTGAACGGACCATTTACTCCGGACTTGGCAACTCCAATCTCAAAAGTTGCCGAGGCTGCTGAAAAAAATGGCTGGCCAACAAAAATTGAAGTTGGCTTAATTGGGTCTTGTACAAACTCCTCTTACGAGGATATCTCGAGAGCAGCGTCTTTGGCGCAACAGGCCGTAGATAAAAATTTGAAAACGAAATCAGAATTCACAATAACACCGGGTTCTGAACAAGTGCGCTATACCATTGAGCGCGATGGATTTATTGATATTTTTGATAAGATTGGAGCCAGTGTCTTTGCCAATGCCTGCGGACCTTGCATTGGTCAGTGGAATCGCGCGGGAGCAGACAAAGGCGAAAAAAACACCATTGTACATTCCTTTAACAGAAACTTCTCAAAACGTGCCGATGGTAACCCAAATACACATGCTTTTGTAGCATCGCCTGAACTAGTTACAGCGTTGGCAATTGCCGGAGATTTAACCTTTAATCCACTAACTGATTCCCTGATTAACGAATCGGGAGAAAAGGTGAAACTTGATCCGCCAACAGGAGAAGAATTACCAAGCAAAGGTTTTGCGGTCGAAGATGCAGGATATCAAGAACCGGCAGAAGATGGTTCTTCTGTAAAAATTGCTGTTTCTCCTGATTCAAAACGACTGCAATTGCTTGAGGCTTTTGAACCCTGGGATGGGAAAAACATGACTGGAGCAAAGCTTTTGATTAAAGCTGAAGGGAAATGCACAACCGACCATATTTCCATGGCAGGACCATGGTTGCGTTTTCGCGGGCATTTGGACAATATTTCGAATAACATGTTGATTGGTGCAGTAAATGCCTTTAATGGTGAAACCAACAAAGTAAAAAACCAATTGAACGGTGAATACGATGAAGTTCCGAAGGTTCAAAGAGCATACAAGGCTGCTAATATTCCAACAGTTGTTGTGGGTGACCACAATTATGGAGAAGGCTCATCTCGCGAGCATGCTGCCATGGAACCACGTCATTTAGGTGTAAAAGCTGTCATTGTAAAATCATTTGCCCGAATTCATGAAACCAATCTGAAAAAGCAGGGCATGTTGGGCTTAACTTTTACGAACGAAGCTGATTACGATAAAATCCAGGAAAACGACACGTTCAATTTTATCGATCTTGAGGATTTTGCACCGGGTAAAACACTTCATGTAGAATTGGTTCATGATGATGGCAATAAGGAGGTAATCGAATTAAACCACACGTTTAATAGTCAACAAATTGGTTGGTTCAAAGCCGGTTCAGCGTTAAATTTAATCAGACAACAAAATAACTAATAAATTTTTTTAGAGACACCCGAAAATGGAAAAAATCAAAGTAGCAAATCCAGTAGTAGAGCTAGACGGAGATGAAATGACCCGGGTTATTTGGTCATTCATTAAAGAAAAATTAGTCTTCCCATATCTTGATCTTGACATCAAGTATTACGATTTGGGCATGGAAAAACGTGACGAAACTGATGATCAGATTACAGTTGATGCAGCCAATGCAATAAAAAAATACGGAGTAGGCATCAAATGTGCAACCATCACTCCCGACGAGTTGCGGGTTTCTGAATTTAATTTGAAAAGCATGTGGAGATCTCCAAACGGCACCATCCGAAATATTCTAGGTGGTACTGTATTCAGAGAACCCATTATTATTAATAATATCCCCCGATTGGTGCCCGGTTGGAAAAAACCTATTTGTATCGGACGTCACGCTTTTGGTGACCAATACCGTGCAACCGATTTCCTGACAAAAGGAAAAGGAAAACTAACCATTACATTCACACCTGAAGACGGTGGTGAAGTGCAGTCATACGACGTATATGATTTCGAAGGTGATGGTATCGCAATGGCAATGTACAATACCGATGAATCTATTTTTGGCTTTGCCCGCGCATGCATGAACCAAGCTCTTGCGAAAAAATGGCCACTGTACATGTCCACCAAAAATACCATTCTCAAAAAATACGATGGGCGCTTCAAAGACATATTTGAGAAAGTCTTTAATGATGAGTTCAAAGAAAAATTCGAAGAAGCCGGCATCACCTATGAACATCGTTTAATTGATGACATGGTGGCTGCAGCGATGAAATGGGAAGGTGGCTTTGTTTGGGCTTGTAAAAATTATGACGGTGATGTTCAGTCAGACACCGTTGCTCAAGGCTTTGGATCACTCGGATTAATGACATCAACATTAGTGACACCCGATGGAAAAACAATGGAGGCTGAAGCTGCTCACGGAACAGTTACCCGACACTTCCGCCAGCATCAGAAAGGAAATCCGACATCGACCAACCCAATTGCTTCAATTTTTGCATGGACAAGAGGACTGGCTTTTCGTGGAAAACTGGACGAGAACCAAGCATTGATTGATTTCGCCAACACAATTGAACAGGTTTGCATCAGCACGGTCGAAAGTGGCAAGATGACAAAAGACTTGGCTTTAATTATTCATGGAAAAGATCTAAAAGAAGAACACTACCTGACGACTCAAGAGTTTTTAAACGCCATTGATGAAAACTTGAGAGATAGTTTAATTGCAAACTAAACAATAGTAGAATCAATAGGTTTGAATAATATAGCCTGAAATATTCGTTAACTTATGAGTAAAATCAAAACTAAAATAAAATAAGAATGGAATACATTAAGAATAAGTTTTATCAAAAAGCCAGCAAGTGCATTGGTGAATACCAAAAGCTAAAAAATGAGCATGGCGACAAAGTGATCGCAAATGTTACGATCGGTCAGGTTATGACCGGTATGAAAGGAGTTCCGAGCTTAATTACTGACACTTCAAAGTTAGATCCAACAACTGGTATCCGCTTTCGTGGTTACACAATACCCGAACTCCGTGATAAATTGCCACGGCTAAACCCTGAGGGAGAACCACTCCCGGAGGGACTTTTTTACTTAATGCTAATTGGTGAAATTCCTGAAAGAGATGATGTTTTAAACATTAGTAAGGACTGGGCAACTCGTGCTTATGTGCCTCAGCACGTTTTTGATGTCATCGATGCGCTACCGAAAACTTCGCGTCCGATGACACAATTTAGTGCCGCCATCTTAAGTATGGCTACAGACTCTATTTTCCAAAAAGCATATCGCGCAGGTGTTCATAAAAAGCATTATTGGGATACGACTTATGAAGATGTGATGAACCTTATTGCCCGCTTGCCAAGAATCGCAGCATACATTTATCGTCGTCAGTTCTTCAATGACGAACATATTGAACCAGATCCACGCTTAGACTGGGCTGGAAACCTGGCACACATGATGGGACATGACTCGGAGGAAGTAAAACGCTTAATGCGTTTGTATATGGTAATCCATTCTGATCATGAAGGTGGAAATGTTTCGGCACATACCACGCATCTGGTCGGTTCTGCATTGAGTAATCCATATTACTCATATGCTGCCGGAATGCTGGGATTAGCCGGTCCGCTTCATGGTTACGCAAATCAGGAAGTAATTAACTGGATTTTCGACATGATTCAGGAATTGGATAAAGACAATCCAACAGAAGAGGACATTATCGCTTACACAAAGAAAACCTTGGGTGAGGGTCGTGTAATCCCGGGATACGGTCATGCGGTGTTACGTCAAACGGATCCACGATTTACCGCACAACAAGAGTTTGCTAAAAAATATGTGAAAGATGATAAATTAATTAACATTGTAAATACACTTCACCGCGTTGTTCCTCCAATTTTGGAAGCTACCGGAAAAGTTAAAAATCCATGGCCAAATGTCGATGCTTACTCAGGAGCATTGCTTTACCACTACGGATTGAAAGAACACTCATTCTACACCGTCTTGTTTGGTGTTTCAAGAGCACTTGGAGTACTGGCAAGTTTAGTGATGGATCGTTTATACGGTCTGCCAATCGAACGTCCTTCTTCATTCCCTCTCAAATGGTATCATGAAAAAGCCGGCGAAAAAAATGGTGGATGTTAATTGACTTGAAAAATAACTGACTTGAAATGCTCTTTGAAAAAGGGCATTTTTTTTTGATCAAAAATTGCTTCCTCCAAAGTGAGCTTTTATTGGACAGGTTACTTCCCGGCGTATATTCGCCCGGATCATCTCTATGTATTGTTTGGTCGCAAAACAGCAACTCATAAGTAGTTGAATACAATTTTGATTTTGGAAGAGATACTGACAAGCTCTAATGAAAAAACACACATTGTCTTTCTGTTAAATCTTACCTATCTAATTGGTTGTTGACTTACTAAAAATCCGGCAATCGTTAAAAAGACAATTCAAAAACTCGCGACAGACTGTTAATAACAACGAATTATCAGATCATAAACCTCGATAAATACGCGTCAATAAAGAGATGTGTAGCTTACTAACAATTGTTAATTTCTCTGGTTGAAACAGCGTTAATTTAAAAACCCTAAAATAGTTGCCTTATATAGCTTTTGTGTCGTAATTTTGATTGTATCAGGTAAGCGATAAAAGACTGCTCCGAAGATGTGGAGGCGACAAAAGTACTTAGTTGAACCAGCGTCAAATCATCCAAACCTCAGGGTTTGCACATCGTAAGAGCCGAAGTTTAAGCAACCGAAGACCAGTTCTTTAAAAGCTTGATTAAAACGAAATCAACTTACTTCGGTAAGACGAAAGTAATTTTAAGATTGATGGCTGTTTTCTGCAAGGAATTCGTTCCCGAACGAAAACAAGAGATCGAAGGAACTCACGTTCATTAGACATCAAAATTTGGGAAATGGAAGATCGAAAGACCCGAAATCCTCAAAAGCTATCGAAAACTTCGTCCCGGAAAACAACCTTCGGGTTTGTTGAAAGGACAGCTGGAAAGTTTTGCTGTAAAAGGCACTACCGGAAAGCCAGGGGTTGAAAACCAGAATCCTAGATTCAAGGATCAGCCAGTCAAAATAACAGTAGCCTGACACGAAAAACAACTCCGGTTGTTAAGTAGTGAATGGGAGCTATTCATAAAGAGTGGTTCCCATTGTTGTTTTTAGTAGATACATAGTTACACTACCCCCGCAAACTAATCTCCTGCAACGTTTCTCTTTTCAAAATGGTAATATCTTTGTCTTTCAGTTCGATCAACCCGTCTTTTTCATATCCTTTCAAAAGTTTAACCGCACTTTCCATAGATATGCCGGCAAAATCAGCCAGATCCTTCCGGGTAAGCAACTGAAAAATTTCAGGATTACTAGCTTTAAAACCATTCAAATAAAGCAAAGTTTCGGCCAACCGCCCATTCATTTGCTTGTAAAGAACCTGCCGAATTGTTTCATACAGTCCGGATTCTTGCTCGCAAAACCGCTGAATAAAAGTAGAAGCAAACAAACCATTTTGGTTAACAACTTTTGCAATCGCCTGTTTTTCGATCAAAAATGCCATGCAATCGGTTAATGCCACGGCCGAATAATCAAAGGTATTATTCACAAAGGCAGATGATAGCCCAACAAACTCACCCTGCTGAATAATTTTCAAATTATATACTCTATTGTTATCGCCCTCCAAATACTGTCTTGACAAACCACTGATGATAAATAAAATATACGAAGCAAAAGCCCCTTGTTTGGTTAAATTATCCCCTTTCCTGAAATGTACCTGAGCACGGCTTGATCGCACCAGCTCCACCTCTTCCGGTTCAAGAACCTGAAAACAAGGCGTCTGTATGTCGCAAATGAAATCTTTATCGTTTTCTGAAATCGTCTTCATGAAATCCTAATAATTTATGAAGTTGTGAAGTTAGGAATAAATCAATAAAAAAGTTGATGTATTTCAACCCGAAAGTTGGAAAGCCTTCAGTCAATACTCTTTCCCACGTTGCACATTAGAAATACTTTTGTCACGAAAACAATTAAACAAAAAAAAATGGTGCAAATAATTATTGGAATACTTGCTCTCGTCATTGTCGGTTTTTTCATTCTGGCCAAAGTTGCCAAAAACAAAATGAAAAATACGCCAATGGTTGATGATCACAAAAATATTATAACACTTACAGACAAAAATTTTCAACAGAAAACAAAAAACAAATTGGTTTTGGTTGACTTTTGGGCCAGTTGGTGTGCACCATGTAAAATGATGGCCCCTATTTTAAATGATGTATCAGAAGAATTAAATGGAAATTCCTACATCGGAAAAGTGAATATCGAGCAATACCAGGTATTGGCTCAAAAATTTAAAGTTCGAAATATTCCCACCCTCATACTTTTTAAAAACGGAAAAGAAGTTGGACGTTTCGTCGGAATTAAAAGCAAAAAATATTTATTGAATGAAAT
This sequence comes from Sunxiuqinia sp., assembly GCF_055140945.1. Taxonomy (NCBI): domain Bacteria; kingdom Pseudomonadati; phylum Bacteroidota; class Bacteroidia; order Marinilabiliales; family Prolixibacteraceae; genus Sunxiuqinia; species Sunxiuqinia sp. The sequence continues at coordinate 91,328 of NZ_JBSQYS010000002.1, read as the reverse complement.
TGCAAAGGCTAGCTAAACAGTCGCCTTTTCACCCAAATTAAAATACAAAAGACATGGAAAAAATTGTAATTATAGGGGGAGTTGCAGCCGGAGCAACAGCTGCAGCAAAAGTAAGACGCATTTCCCCGTCAGCTCAAATAACTATGCTCGAAGCAGGGCCAGACATCTCATTTGCAAACTGCGGGTTGCCTTACTACATTGGCGGCGACATCAAAAGCCGTTCAAAACTGATTTTACAGAGTCCGGAAAGTTTTAAGGAACAGTACGATGTAAATGTGCATACAAATACCGCTGTTGTTAAAATAGATAGAGCTGCACATCAAGTGTTGACCTCTCATGCGATTACCGGCGAAGGAAAGACTTATGAGTACACAAAGCTGATTTTGGCTCAGGGAGGAAAACCAATCAATCCAACATTACCAGGCGCTGATCTGGATCATGTTTTCAGCTTGTGGACATTGAATGACATGGATCAAATTTCAGATCATCTGGAACAGAGAAAGCCAAAGCATGCCGTAGTTGTTGGTGGTGGATTTATTGGGCTGGAAATGGTTGAAGCCCTGGCAAAACAAGGGTTAAACGTAAATGTAGTTGAAATGATGCCGCACGTAATGGGCATTATGGAAGGTGAAACTGCCGGATTTATTGAAAATGAATTGCTTTCATACGGAGTGGGAATTCACACGAACACCGGAGTAACCGCAATAAAATCCAACTCAGTTTCGCTGAGTAACGGAAAAACGTTAGACGCCGATATCGTAATCATATCGATTGGTGTGCGCCCTACCCTGCAACTTGCAAAAGATGCCGGATTAGAATTAGGCGAAGCGGGAGGCTTGTTGGTTAATTCTCAGTTACGAACGTCCGATCCTGATATTTACGCAGCTGGCGATATGGTGGAAATAGAGCATCGTGTGAGCGGTAAAAAAGTTCGTATTCCATTAGCAGGCCCAGCTAACCGTCAGGGGCGAATCGCCGCCGAAAATGCCCTGGGAGGCAACCATGAATACAGAGGAGCTATCGGAACATCGGTAGTTCGTGTTTTTGAAGCTGTTGCCGGAATTACGGGCTTATCATTAAAACAAGCTCGTGCTTTGGGAATCGATGCCGATGCTGTCACCGTTCATAAAGAACATCACACGGCCTATTATCCGGGAGCAGAAACAGTGACCAGCCTTTTGGTTTACGACCGGAACACCGGAGTTATTTTGGGTGGACAAACTGCCGGCTATAAAGGAGCTGACAAACGTTTGGATGTAATTGCTACTGCTGCTGCCACCAAACTAACGATTCACGATTTGGCCGATATTGATTTAGCTTACTCACCTCCAATTGGAACGGCAAACGATGCCATCAATATGGCTGCGTACACAGCAGAAAACAGAAAATCAGGCTTCAGCCCATCGGTTACAGCTTCTGAATTGGATAGTTTTGTAGCCGATAAAAATCCCGTTTACATTGATGTGCGCGACATTTTTGCTTTTGAAAAAACTCATATTGAAGGTGCGATTCATATTCCTCTCGAATTGTTATCACAGCAAATGGACGAGATTCCTTCCAACCGTCAAATAATCGTTTATGACGAAACCGGCAAGAAAGGCCATCAAGCTCTGAGAACATTGCTTGGAGCTGGATTTAGCGATGTAACCAATATATCAGGTGGCCATACGTCATTGCAACGTCACGCCAGAACGATTGGATTCGAAAATATTGCGATTGATTTGCTAAAGATCGAAAAGAAGACGTTGGAAGAAGAAGTAGCTGAACCAGAAGAACAGACAACCAACAAGGTAATCGATGATCATTCACCGATTGTTGTTGACGTGCGTACTGTTGAAGAGTTCGAAAGCGGCGCTTATCCCGACGCGATTAACATTCCGTTGGATGAACTGATGTACCGATTTGAAGAGTTGGGAGAGAATGCGTCTCGCGAGATTGTCGTTTATTGTGCCTCAGGTGCACGCTCGGGGTATGCACAACGAATGCTCATGCAAGTTGGTTTTAGCAATGTAAAAAATGGCGGTGGTTTAACAACCATGATGGCACACCAAAAACCCAAAGAAGAAACAGATACGGCTTCAAACGAACCAATTGTGGTAGATGTGCGCACTCCCCAGGAATTCCAGGGTGGTGCTTATCCAAACGCCATTAATATTCCACTGGATGAATTAACCGGTCGTATGAACGAACTGGGTAGTAAATCACGGGAAATTACACTTTACTGTGCGTCCGGAGCCCGTTCAGCATACGGCCAACGAATATTGCAACAAGCCGGATTTGAAAGTGTCAGCAATGGTGGTGGAATTATGCATATGATGATGCGGAAATAAAACTTAGATGGAAGTCAATACATAAAAAGGGAGCAATTCATGTTGAATTGTTCCCTTTTTATGTGTTATTCATTTCGAAGCGATTGATATAAACTTCCTCGCATAGCCAGTCGGTTGCCGATAAAAACCCAAAGCCAGCCACTCAGCAGGACAATTACAAAGATTAATAAGCTCCAGTAAAGCAAACCAACATACAATGCAGACAGTAAACCGGGTAAAGCGGAAAGAATTGCCGGTATGAGTCCTAACACAAGCGACACCAAAACAAGAAGCAGGTGACCGCGTAAAACAAATTGCCGGATATTTTGCTTACGAAAACCGGTTGCTTCTAACAAGGCGAATTGTGTGCGACTCTCATAAATACTCCGAAAAATAATAATACCAAGTCCGACTGTTCCAATAAGCAAACCCAAGGCGCCTAACATTAAAAAGATGTTCAGGTAAGTGTTTTCAACCTGATAAAAAAGCAACAAGCGTTCTTTGGTTGATGAAATTTCCAAACCATAATTCCGAAAGGCTGATCGCAGGCTTTCTTCCTCCGAAATAGGTGCCTCAACTAAAAATACTTGCGAACCACTTACCGATGGGAAATTAGCATAAAACAAACTGTCAGCAATCAAAATATTTCCCTGAAAAACAGAATTGGCTAATCCACCAACCAACTTCAACACAATTTGTTCTCCCGCTTCATTTTGATATACGAGTGTGTCGCCAACTGATTTTCCCAATCCCCATTTTATGACCGTTTGATCGGCAACAGCCGGAATTTGCCCATTTCCCAACGGCTTTTCCAGAGTCATCCACGGATGCTGTGCATCCAACTCGTCAGACTTTGTGGCAAAGGCAAACGCCTGACGTTGATCAAATTTCATTACGTCGAAACCTAAAATCCGAGGCCGTTTCACCCGGTTCAGATTCAGGCAACTGGCATCATCACCCGGTACAGCCTGAAACTGTACAAATTGAGCTGGAGATTCTTCCAAGCCTAATTCAAATCGACCTTCCGCAGCATTTAAATCATACAAAACAGGATAACTGGTTTGAGCAAAAAAAGCATAGCCACCGGTACCAGACGAGGCTTGATCGGCATGACTCGTCAAATCTTTACGATTGAGCCCGGTAGAAAGTACTAAAAACACGCCGATTGAGAGGAAGCTGATGATCAACATATTTCTTCGGCGATTAGCTAAAATCAGCTTATAAGAAAGGTAGCTTGCTGACAGTTTCCGGGAAGACGCAGTGTCGTTCCGAATAAACCAATTGTTTACCAATAAAATTAATCCGGGAAGTAAGACAAAACCACTGGTAAAAAAGATTGCAGCATTCAATTCCTGACCAATCCCTTGCCAGACCATCATCATAACAGATAAAGCAACCAAGCATATTCCAATCCAAAATGATCGTTTACCTGCTTTGGATTTTGGAACTTGCTGTTGCTGAACTGATACGATCGCCTGTTTGGCAAAACGCCTTAATACAAACCATACTGTTGTCAAGCTAATGACCACCACAATTAAAATAGTTTGTGCAGCATCCATCGGTGTAACCAAAACATGCAAAATAGAAGTTCGCACAATATCGCGCCAAATGGAATTGATGGCGTCCATAATCAGGCTGTTGTATGCCAAACCGAGTGGCAAGCCGAGTATGATTCCGGAGAACACAATAAATAAGGCTTCGGAGAAGAAAAACTGTCGAATTCTGGCTGGAGAGAATCCCATGGCATGTAAGGTTCCAATCTCGCGACGACGAAAATTCAGATACAGTTCAAACATCAGATAAGCCAATAATAAAGCCGCAAACAACACAAAAAAGCTAAGGCCAATAAACAGACCGCTAAAATCGCTTCCTTGCGACGCAGCTTGCAAACCATTCGCTTTAGCATCTTTTACCTGAAAACCAACATCCTGTGGCTGAAGTGTCGATAATACCAATTCTTCTAAGTCAGCTTCATCGCTATGATTAACGCGAATAGCTGTCGCATTTCCAAAGCGATTACCCCATAATTCTTGAGCTGTTTTCAGGCTGACAAATGCTTTTGGTGTTCCTTTATATTTGTTCCAATAATCTTCATCCTTCTGGCGGATGTCAGACAAATCAATGGGAACGCCTGCTTCCCAATCGCTACAGTGCCCGGCATCTGACAAGCCCGGGATATCAGGCATCAGGTTCAGATCGACCCACTGTCCTTCCATTTCAACAACCCCGGAAATTTGAAACCAAGCTGTCTTTTCTTTCAACTGACGAAGCGGGCCAACCTCAAAATAAGTCACAGAAATTGAGTCTCCAGATTCGGTCTTCAAATCTTCGGCTAACCATTGATTAATGATCATTTCGCCATCCCCAATAGCAGCCATTTGCTCGGGTAAACCTGTAACAAACGAATAAGGCGTTTGCCGATCACCCAACTGAAATTTGTTGACGAAATAAGAAAACGCCGGATAGGCCTTTTCTTCTCTGTGTACTATTTCTTCAAGAATGGATGGCTCAATAAAAACACGGTCGGAGATCAACTCAGTATAATCTAAAGCTACATTTTCCCGGATGGCAAGGTTCAAATCTTCTAACTTCCAATGCACCGAAATCCGTTCATACAAATCTGCTTCCTGCATTCCCCCGGCATTCACTAAAATTACGTTTGCCCTTTCACTCAAATCCATTTGTCGGTTTAAAAAGTCCAGCGATAGGAACACATTTTTTGGAACCGATTGAATGTTTTGTAAATTGAAGTTGCCTGTTTCGTTCTGCCCGGCAATGGCCTTCACCTTCACACGAAATGAAACCGTACTTTCATCGGCCGACACAAAAGGCGTATTCGCCGGAAAGGTGCTCAGTTTGTTCACTCTCAGCAGGATTTCCTCTCCCACATTCACCCCCAATACTTCGGCCAGCTGCGCATTAATTACCGCTTCATTTCCGTTAAACTTATATAAGCTGTCGGTTTCGGCAAAAGCATTAAAACCATTCGCTACTCCCCAAACTTGTATTTGACCCGCTCGAGCTTGTCCACCGTTCAACACGGCCATACCGTTGGCAAACAAAATCGAAGTTACCTCATTGCTTTCAGTCACAATTTCATTTGCTAAATCCGCACGAAACAATCGTTCGCCACCTGTTACAACCCAATTGGTTTCGCCTAATCGTTGCAGGGTGATTTGTTGGAGGCTGTATTTTACGGTATCACCAATGACGAAGGCACCAAACAAAATGGCCGCGCTTAGCGCTACACCAAGTACAATAGTCAGGTTTAATTTCCAATAGTGGAGCCACGATTTAAACGCATATTTCAAACTATTCATGCCTTATTCAGTTGTAGTTTCCCCTCGTTGAGATGATAAATTTTATCCATTTTTGAAGCGAGATTCATTGAGTGAGTAACTACAATCAAGCTTGTCTTGTGCTCTTTATTGAGTTGCAGTAACAAATCGGTTAGCTGATCCGATGCATGCTGATCCAACGCTCCGGTTGGTTCGTCGGCCAGCAATATTCTGGGTTGATTGATCAATGCCCGGGCAACTGCCGTGCGCTGGCATTCGCCCCCCGATAACTGTCCCGGCTTCTGTAAAAGCAAGGCTTCAATTCCCAATTTATGAGTCAACTCTTCTGCTCGTTTTTTAGCAGATTCATCAATTTGCTTTTGTTGGGCAATAACAGGAAGCAGCACGTTCTCCAACAAGTTTAACTGCGGCAGCAAATGATGCAATTGAAATACGAAGCCAATCGACCGGTTACGAAATGCAGCCAACTCCTTCTCATTTTTAGTAAAAACTGATTCGCCATCCAACAATACATCGCCGCTATCTGGTTGATCTAGTGCTCCCAACATATTCAGCAATGTGGTTTTTCCTGAACCGGACGGCCCTACAATGGCCACACTTTCGCCTTCCTTTACGGTTAAATTCAATCCATTAAGAATGACTCTTTTTTCGCCCGATCCGGATTGAAAGCTTTTGGTTAGTGATTTTATTTCGAGCATATCTTTTTGGTTCTTTTTATTCGATCGCAAAGTGATATCGTAAGTAGCAAAGGTAACTTATATGGTTTGATCACGAAACATTGTTGTGTTAAAACCAATGCGTTTGAGCTAAGGAAATAAAAAAGCTGCCCTTTTTCGAACAGCCTTTGCTAACGGTTTATTCTTTTTCAATATTGTTACCTGTGATCTACTATCGCTTGAAGGATCTTAGATCGCATTTCCTGATTTTCAAACGTTCCGGTAAGAATCTCGGAACCTGGTCCATAAGAAAAAACAGGCACCATCGCAGCAGTATGTTGCGTTGTTGCAAACCGAATATCTTCGTACTGATCTCCAGCTAAAGCAAATCCGCTGGTTTCATGATCAGCAGTGACAATTACCAGCGTATTCCCATCTTTTTCAGCAAAGTCCAGTGCTTTACCAACGGTATTATCGAAATCAATGACTTCCGTAATCAAATGTTCGGCGTTATTCCGATGCCCAGCCCAGTCAATTTGAGAACCTTCAACCATCAGGAAAAAACCATCATTACTTTTACTTAGATAGTCCATTGCCATTTGTGTGGCTTGCGGAAGATAGTCGCCTCTCCCTTCTGGCATTTTAGGCATATTTTCGTATGACAGGAAAAACGCATATTTCTTTTCCGGATCGCAGTCAAAACGGTTTAAAGAAACCGTATCAACAACAAAACCATTTTCTTTCATCACTTCCAATTGATTGGTTCCGTCTTCACGCTGGGTAAAGTTTTCCAGCCCTCCGCCCGAAACAAAATCGATCGATGAAACGGCTAATTGGCTCGCAAGCTCTTCATATTGATAGCGCGAGGGAACGTGCCCGTAAAATGCAGCGGGTGTTGCATCGGTAACTGCTGATGTAACCACAACTCCCGTTTGATAATTTAGTGCCGAAAGTGTATCGGTTATGTTCTGCATCGCCACCGTATCAACCGACATACCAATCATTTTTTTAAACGTCCGCTCGCCACAACTATAAGCCGTAGCACTAGCAGCCGAATCGGTAATCTTTTGCACAGCAGCTGACGTATTGATTAACCCAATTTTTGAAAAGCGACTGAAGTTTACTTTTCCTTCTTTGAAATAGTATGCTGATGAAACCTGCGAAAGTCCCATCCCATCGCCAATGAGCAAAATAATATTCAATGGCTTTTTAGTTTGGCTTTTATTTTTGGCTCCATCAGTACAAGCAAATGTGAGAACCAGAAACGAAAAAGCCCACAATTTAATTTTCATCTTTTTAAATTTTTCTTTTTCAAGTATGAATGAATATTTCATTCTCTCCGCTGAAATATCCCGAAAAAAAGGGAGGAGAATTACTTCCCCTCCGAGCTGAACTCAAGTAGGTTAATAGCCTTCATTTTGAACTAGGTAGCCTTCAACCACCGATGTTCCATCAATCGCTGTTTGTGGTATTGGAAACAGACGCTTGGTTACGTCGCTATTGGTTTTCTCGATCAAAGGATCTTCATATTTTCCGAAACGGATCATGTCGGTTCTCCGTTGATGTTCCCAGTAAAATTCAAATCCACGTTCGCGGAAAAGAAGATCCAGGTCAAGTTCTTCGAGAGCCGGCGGCGTAACTTCGGGCCTTGAAGTTCGTGATGCTCTTACAAAGTTTACATCGGCCAATGCACCATCAGCATCATTTTTGTGCAGTTTGGCTTCGGCCCGTAGCAAGTACATGTCAGCCAGGCGTACAATAACCAAATCGTGCTCGCCCTTATTGGTTCCATTGGTCGACACCGAGCTCCATTCATATTTCTCAACGCGATAACCTCTATTGTAATCACTGCCTTCCGCAGTAAAATCAATTTCTAAAAGATAATCAACGTAAGCATCTTCGGCCGCTCTTCGCACATCTTTCACTGGTCCCAGGTAATATTCACCTTCGTCGTCAACAAAAAATGGTTGTTTGTGTCCGGCATTCTGCAGCCCAATTTGCAATCCGCGATAAATACCCCGGTTAAGTTTGAAATCTTCTGCAGCAATTGTTGAGTCTTCAGGCACAATCAGGCGTTCCCAAAAAAAGCGGCAATCGGCCTCTGCCGGATCAATATCGCCGTAGGCCTCAACCCAACTATCATAAAACTCCTGAGTAATAGCACCACCATCAGTTCCATCTCCATCAGGATACAGCGGGTTACCATAAAAGCTACCCGACATTGACCAGTAACACATCCGGTTGTGCGAACTACTCAGGTCTGGGCGTTGATCGATTGACAGGATGAGCTCTTTATTTGTATGATTATCATTATTGAAACATGCGAAAAACTCAGGAGATAATGAATAATCGTAGTCGTCGATCACTTTAGTTGTGTACTCAATTACCTTATCCATATCAGCATCCTGAAAATCGAAATTTATTGCATGCGGATCGCGCCAAACGGCAGCATTCATATGTAGGCGAGCAAGCAGTGCATATGCTCCGCCCTGAGTCAAACGGCCCGGGCCAACATCGGTCCTTAAATCGCCAACCAAATCTACCAGTTCGGTGCGAATATATTCCACCGCCTCATTTCCCCGCAAAATGGTCGACAACTCATCCGGCTCATCTTTCTGAAAAGCTATTCCCCATAAATCAAGCATCAGCATGTTATAGTACGCGCGCATTCCGCGTACTTCGGCCAAATATGTTTTGGCAACATTATCAGTTTCAGCCAACGGTTCCAATGCCACAATGGCGCTGGCAGCTCGAGAAAGCATCTGAGTCAAATCGTTCCAGGTATCTTTGATTTTATTATTTGTCGGCAGATACTCGTGCGTATGTAGCTGAATAAAAACGCCACCATCGTACCAGTCTTTTCCACCACGAGCGGGTAAAATTCCTTCATCTGTTGTAATTTCCTGAAGGCAAAACAAATGCGTATGCAAAAACAGCGTGGATAGGTTTGAATAAACCGGTGCGACAGTGCTTGTTACCAATTCATCTTCCGAAACACTTCCATTGAGCGATTCGTCCAATACTTGCTCTTCCAAATTGGTACAGCTTGAGCTAAACAGCAGCGCTAATGATACGGCTGCCAATTTGATTGTATTTTTTATTTGATGTTTCATCTTGTTAAAATTATTTGTTTTAGATTGTGCGATGGAATTTGTTCTTTCATTCAAGGGAACGTTCTAATATTGTTACCTGCAATTAAAACTTGACGTTTATTCCAGCTACAAATGTTCTGGCTTTTGGATAGCCGTTATCATCAATTCCAAAAGATTGTATTCCTCCCTGAGATTTATCTTGATTGACTTCAGGATCAAATCCTCTATAATCTGTTATAACAAATAAATTCTGCCCTGTAACTGTTACGCGTAACTCCTTAATCCAATTTTCGATTCCCATCGCCTTCGTATTAAAATTATAACCCAGCGTCATATTGTTTAACCGCAGGAATGAGCCGTCTTCAAGGTAGCGGGTTGAAACAAGTGCCGCATTGGTAATTGCTTCCTCTGGATATTCTATTGCTTTTGGAACCACATTGTTTGAAGTGGCCAACTGCCCTTTGTAAAATTTGTTCATGGCGGTGTGGTTGTATATTTTATTTCCTGTCACGCCGTTAAAATTCAAGCTTAAATCCAACCGTTTATAACTCATTTTTACATAGAAGTTGTACAACACATCGGGCAAAGCGCTACCCACAACATAGCGATCGTCGCCATCAGGAACTGCTGGATCTTCGTAAGTTGAAAGTCCATCTTCTCCAATTCCGGTAAACTTTTTCATGTAGAACGAGCCGACTGGATAACCATTAATCATCCCGTTAATTGTAGCCCCGGTTTGTCCCGATCCTGAAGCTGCTCCGGTGGTTAGTACAGTAAATGGCGAATCTTCTACGACATTGTCGATTAACGTAGCGTTTGCACCAACAGCGTATGAAAAACCCTTCAGGTTTTGATGCTGATAATCCAAGGCAATTTCCAACCCTTCATTCGTGATTTTCATATCATCCACATTGGTCCAGTAAGTTGGAGCGGGAGAAACCGGATCAAAAGAAGGCACCTCTACCAAAATATTGGTCGACACCTTATGAAAATAATCCACAGTTCCGGAAAGTGCCCCATTGAACAATCCGAAATCAACACCGACATTGGTTTGCCTAGAAACTTCCCATTGAATATCCGGATTGGCCAACCGTGTGTAAACTGTTCCTACCGGGTAAGAACCAGTTTTGCTTAAAGGATAACTGTAATCGCCACTGTTGGACGACTGAAATGATTCTTTGGTAATTTTTGCCGGAATTTCCTGATTTCCGGTTTGTCCCCAACCGGCACGAAGTTTCAGATTATCGAAAGGAAGCGATTCCATGAATGGCTCTTCTGAAATTCGCCAGCCAGCAGCAAACGATGGGAATGTTCCATATTTGTTGTTTCCACCAAACTTAGACGAGCCGTCCATCCGTACGGTTGCCGTGAGCATGTAGCAACCTTTATAATTGTAAGTAGCCCGTCCGAAAAATGACTGTAATTCATTTATTTCCGCCCAACCCGATGGCCGGTTCTCAGCCAGATCTAAACGTTGACCCAATCCCGGATTGTAGCGTGGCTCAATGCCATTGGCTTCAAATTCAACGATGTTCCAGCTTCTTGACTTCTCTTTTGTTTTTTGGTACGAATGTCCTGCCAGTAACGTCAGGTTATGATCGTTCATATCCATTTCATAAGTCAGGTAATTTTCAAGGAGCGTATTTTTTCCATTGAAAAAAGTTTGCTCCAACCGCCCTTCAACATAAGGATCGATACTTGGCATTTCCTGTGCATCCGTCTCGCTTGAACGGTTTTCGTATCCGAAATTCAACTTGTATACCAGCCCGTCGATAATTTCTAATGAAGGAGCAATGTTAACAATCATATTACGCGTTTCATCAAAATCTTTAAACAGCTCGGCCTGCAGAAGCGGATTGATTAAGTCGGGGTATTTTGTTGGCTCACCATCCTCATCGTACGCCGGATAAGTTGGGTTAAAACTAAGCATGTTGGACACCACTGTTCCCATTTGCGCATTCTCACCCGTTTCGATCGTTGAGTTCAGGTTAAAATCAATATTCAACCGTCCGTCCAGAAGTTTTTGCGTGGCGTTTACCCGGCCGCTGTATCGCTTAATTCCAGTGTTAATCACAATTCCTTGCTGGTCTAAATAGCCCAATGATGCGCGATAAGTCAGGTTATCGGTGCCACCCGACATGACTAGGTTGTAATCCTGGGTAATGGCTGTGCGGGTTAATTCATCCTGCCAATCAGTATTTCCGCCCCGATCTTCGAGCACACCTCCAATTTCTTCCACTTTTCCGCGAAATTCGTCAGCACTGAACAATGGCAATTTTTTAGCCATATTTGAAATCCCAACATTCGAAGTAACAGCCACCCGCGAAGTTCCTGATTTTCCTTTCTTGGTGGTGATAATGATGACACCGTTTGCCCCCCTGGAACCGTAGATTGCTGTCGCCGAAGCATCTTTCAGCACATCAATGCTTTCAATATCTTCAGGGTTGATAAAATTTAAAGGGCTCGAGCTGGAACCAGTGCCAGCCATTCCGACAGGAAAACCATCAATCACAAATAATGGGCCTGATCCTTGGCGAATGGTTCCCTGTCCCCGAATGATGATTCGCTGTCCGCTGCCTGGCGCACCGCTTGAAGAGGTTATATTCACCCCCGAAACTTTCCCCTGAAGCAGCTGCCCGGGCGAATTGGCGACTCCTTTGTTGAAGTTTACACTTTTTACCGAACTTACAGCTCCTGTTACATCCTGCTTTTGCAGGTTTCCGTAGCCAATTGCAACAACTTCGTTCAACCCAAAAGTTTTTTCTTTTAAAGTCACATTGATTTGTTGACTATTACCAAGTTCAACTTCCTGCGAAACCATCCCAACAAATGAGAAGACCAATACATCAGCGTTCATTGGAACACTCAGCGAGTAAGTCCCATCAACATCAGTTGTAACGCCCATGCTGGTTCCTTTTACAATGATTGAAACTCCAGGCAGGGGCGCACCTTGCTCGTCCACAACTTTCCCGGTAATGGTCTTTTTAACGGGTTGTTTGGTTATCGTTTTTTCCGGATCAGGAGCTTGGGTATTTTGGTTTTCTCGGCCTTTGGTTCCAATCATCACCTGGCGATCGTTCACCTGGTAGATATAATTGGTACCATCGAATATCTGATCCAGAATTTCGTAGATTGTTTTATCTGCTAACTGGATCGTTACTTTGCTGTTTAAATCAATTTTAGTGTCTTCGTAAAAAAAGATGTACTCACTTTGGCTTTCAATTTCATCCAATATTTCTTTCATCCCTTTTTCTTCAAGGTTGACCGAAAGTTTGGTAAGCTGGGCATAACTGCTCGCATTAACCGTGAGAATCGTAGAAAAAATCAAAACAATTACTAGTTTCATTATTAGCAATAGTTTTTTAAGGCTCGAAAACAAGCCAGTTTCATAATTATTTTCCATACATTTGAATGTTAATTTTTAAAAACTGAATTAGAGTTTGTTAGAATTTGACAATTGCCGGGAAATGTGATCCAGACATATCCCGGTTTTTTTCGGTTTTGGTTTTATACCATAGGCATTACTGTTTTATATAGAAATGATTATCGGTTTGGTTGACTTTTAACGAGGAAACAAACGCAATGGTAGCCAGCACATCAGCTACATCATCCTTCAAATCGAGTTTTCCGGTAAAGCTTCTGTCGGACAAGGATTCATCGGAAATGCTAATTTCACGATTGTAATATCTTGTAAGTTGCTTCACAATTTCCGGCAAGTGCCCGTTTTTATAAATCAGCATTCCATTTTTCCAACTTGTGTAGTATTTAGTATCGACTTGCTGCTGTGTAATTTCTTTATTATTGGGGTTGTACTGAACCCGGGTGCCGGGAGTAATGCGAAGTTTTCCTTGCTTAAAAAGATTGGCTGCTGCATAATTTATTTCGACACTTCCCTGTTCTAAAACAGTACTGGTGCATGCATCATCGGTATAAGCACACACGTTGAATACTGTTCCTAAAACTTCCACCTCAATATCGCGGGTAACCACTACAAAAGGTAAATCGTCGTGGTGGCTCACGTCAAACATCGCTTCACCTTCGAGAAAAACTTCCCGTTTCTTTCGAGTGAAATTGGCAGGATAAATCAACTTGGAGCCAGAGTTTAACCAAACAATACTTCCGTCGGCAAGCACTACTTTACTCCGCCGGCCGAAAGGAACAATGATTGTACTGTATGCAGTCCTATTTCCATCCGCATGCCGATCGATCTCCTTTTCGTCATCAACCACCACTTTTACTTTGCTTTTGAGGTAATTGATTTCCGACTCTTTGGTGTCAATTTCAATCTCACGGTTTCCGGGCAGAATTAAGCGGGTATTATCGGTTTGATTGTTGGTTTGGATAGTCTCAGCAAAACGACTGATTTGCGACTCTGATGTGTCAAAAACAGCGACAAGCGATATAATTAATAGTGTAAATACAACGACGGCAGCCACCTGAACAATTCGCACATTGAGCAGAAACAAGTCGAACCTTTGCTCATCGATCGTTTGTTTTTGCTGCTCAATTTTACTTCTTAGCTTTTGTAAGCCGCTTTGGTAGTCGAACTTGTTTTCGGAATAACGATAGTTTTTGTTCCATTCTTTTTCCAACTGGTTAAACAATTGTTTGTATCGTTCATCTTTTAAAAAGGAAGCCAGCTGTTTAAGCTCTGTTTGATTTGCTTCGGCTGCCAATACTTTAATGGCAACTTCAAAGAATTTATTCTTGTCCATTTTCTTATGCATTACAATCCTAAGACAAGAATCCGCCATTCAATCTACCATTAGAACACTTTAACAGATCATCAACTAAATGTTAATTAAAAACAATCGGATTATTTACGTTGCTTGAAGAAGGTAAACAGCACCACACAACTGGCTGAAGCATATTGTGTAACCTGCTTCACAGCTTCGGTCATTTGCTTTTGAACGGTGTGAACCGAAATGGCCAACAAATCGGCAATTTCTTTATATTTCATCCCTTCCATCCGGTTGAGTATAAAAATGGTTCGGCGTTGTGGAGGCAGTTTATCAATGATCATTTCAACCTGCCGCAAGGTTTCGGCATAAGTTAAACACGCATCAGCATGTTCATTGGAATAATCGCTGGACTCGAACGATTCAATTTCCTCAAACCGTATTTTTTGAGCCTTCAGAAAATTGACCGACTGGTTTTTGACTGCCGTAAATAAGTATGATTTAATACTTGACTTGATCGATAGAGTATCTCGTTTTAACCAAATAGCCAAAAACACATCAGAAACAACTTCTTCCGTATAGTCTACACTTTTTAGAAAGGAAAAAGCGAAGTTACAAAGCGGATGATAGTATCTTTTATACAATAATTCCAATGCTTTTTGATCACCTTGACTTATTTGGGCAAAGATTGCTGTGTCGGTTTGAAAATCCATTTCTTCACATTCTTGAATCAGCAAAAATAAATGGAACCCGCCTTTAGGCCATTAAGAATCGAATAATTGTTGTTTCACTTTTATCAATAATTGCCTGCCTTGCAAAATTATTCAACAACGGCATAACCGAAGATCATTTTACTACCTTCTTATAGATCTCCACCAACCTTTCCGACTGTTTATGAATATCAAAGTGGGCTTTCACTCCTTCTAAGCCTTTTTGGCTCAGTTTGGTTAGTTCTTGTTGGTCGAGGATGATGCTTTTCCAC
This sequence comes from Sunxiuqinia sp., assembly GCF_055140945.1. NCBI lineage: Bacteria > Pseudomonadati > Bacteroidota > Bacteroidia > Marinilabiliales > Prolixibacteraceae > Sunxiuqinia > Sunxiuqinia sp. The sequence continues at coordinate 76,311 of NZ_JBSQYS010000002.1, read as the reverse complement.
GCCTTGGCTAATTTTTTAGCGCTGTTCGGATGATAAGTCAATCCGCCACCGGAAATCTCAGCCACCTCAGGAAAAGCCCCCAGTTTAGGCTGAACTAAAGGAATTCCTGACGCTAGTGCTTCCAACTGATACAAACCAAAAGCTTCTCCGTTCAACACGGGAACTGTCAATAATGCCACGGTATCAAAAAATTTCTGACGGGAAGGATTTTCAAATTCTTCGACCCAAAATACATCATCTTCTAATCCGGCCTTCGCAATTCTTTTCTTTTGCTCTTTAATGAAATGAGTATCGTCGTTGGTTCTTCCACCGGTAATTTTAAGTTTCACCGACTGGTAAACTTCATCTTCTTTTAAATAAATGAAAGCATCAACCAATATGCCCAAACCATTTTCTTCGCACATGCGCGAAATAAACCCGATAACCGGCTCCTTTTGCTCAACTGGTTTTACCGGATAATCGGCTGCATCGACACCAATATGATTGATGAAAAGCTGATCGCGGCGAATATGCATTCGCGTCAACATCTCTTTCGCGTAAAAATGACTGACAGCGACAAAGGCATCTACTTCCCTACCGCGTTCTTCCATCAATTGCCAAACCTCTTCACGATGCTTATCGCTCATCACATCTACCCATACATCTTCGTCCTGCAATGAACAAACTACGGGAATGTTCATTTCCTGCTTAATGCGTCGGGCAAGCCCCAAAAGCAGTGCATTCGAAAGGTGCACCACGTCGGGCTTGGCGTCATCGCGTAACCACTCCACCAAGCGTTCCAGTTCTTCTTTCTGCAAGCCTTCTTCTCCTAAAAGCATGGAGACAGTCATTTCTTCCAAGCCCTTTGCACGGGTCGATCCGGCATTTTGAGCAGCAAGATGAAGAACCGATTTTGAATTCAACATTTTATCGACAAATGTTGGCATATGGCGAAAAATTGGGAAGCGCTGTTTCAAATAAATATCCACAGCCCCGTAAAAAACAGGGATGTCGTTTAAGTCATGCGCATCTTCAAACAACGGCAAGTATAAAGGAACCTTAATTACCTCTTGACCTAAATCCTGCAAAGCCTTCATGTACTTACTATCGCGCAGGCAGTTACCGCAGTAAAAACTACCGCCCGAACCGGGTATGATGTGTGCAATTTTCATAAATTGATCATTTTATAAATCCGTCGTTCGTCAATTCGATTCTCCCAATATATACAATCGACCGTCATTAGCGCCAATAATTATCTTACCCTCGTAGTAGGCCGGAGAACTCACCATCTGGCTGCCAATTTCGTAACTCCATAGTTCCTCTCCGGTTTTCAATGCATTTATATAAAGCATCCCATCCATCGTTGCGGTGATTACTCTATTTCCAATAATTATGGATGATGAGTTGACCCGGTTTGATAAGCGTTTCGACCAAACTAATTTACCATCTTTTCGATTAAAACAGTAAAGATTCCGGTCTTCATTTCCAATAACAATATAATCTCCTGCAACTGCCGGTGACGACACAAAAGGTAAATTCTTATCAGGATCGTCATAAATCCATAGAAATTTTCCTTCGTCTAACTCCACTGCAAAAAAACGCCCGTCATAATCGCCAATATATGCTTCTTTTCCAATAATAGCAGGCGATGAAGCCACATACGTCGACAATTCAATTTTGCGGGTTGCCTGTCCGGTTTGAAGATTCACCAGATGCAAAAAACCATCACAACCACCAAAAACAACATTTTCCTGATACAGCGCAGGAGCTCCGTTGATAAAATTGTCGGACTCATATTTCCATAGGTTTTGTCCATTCTCAAGGTCTACACCGTGCAAATAATAATCATAACTTCCCACGGCAATCACTGTTCTGGCCCCCTCAGTGTGCCAATTGGCCGAACCAATAATTTGATTGTCGGTTTTATATTTCCACACCAGCTTACCTTCTCTCTGGTTCAAGCAAAAGAGCCATCCATCCAACGATCCAAAAATGGCTTTCCCATCCAATAAAATCGCAGGAGCTTCAATCGCATTCTCGGCATTAAACTTCCATTTCAACTCCCCTTTTAAATCGAACGCATAGAAAAAACCATCGGTCGAGCCGCAATAAACAATTCCATCCTCAACAACGGGAGATGCTTTAATATCATCATCGGTTTGAAAAGAGGCTAAAAGCTGAAGTTGCTCCGGAAGCTTAGCGGACACAGACGCAGTCAATTGTTGATCGCCCCGAAAGATGGGCCATTGAGATTGAGCCAGCAAGGTATTGGCCAGAATGATTAAAAAGAATAGGATTTTGTACTTCATACTTTTATCTTTTACAAACGCTATAAAGACCATTATCTTAATTGACAAAGATCCAGAAGCAAGTTCAGGAGGACTCCGTTAGATTATTGAGCTGTTCTTCAGAATCAGTTTTCGCAAGTGCTCCTGTCGGGCATTTTTCAGCTACCAATGCAGCGTTTTTTTCAAACGCTTTTTCTACCGATTCCGAAAAAGGAACACCTACTTTGACATCGAAACCACGGCCAATAAATGAGAACCCAAAGGTTTCCTGGTGTTGCTGTGTAATGCGCACACAAATACCACATTTAATGCACTTGGAGCTTTCGTAAATAATGTTTTGGGGGGCAAACTCTTTTTGAATAGGAAAACGTTTAGTATATTGAAAGCGCCTTTGCACCGCACCAAATTGATCTGACAACTCCCGTAATTTACAGCTTTCCGGGTTACGACAATCGCAATGCAGGCAACGTTTAGCCTCGGCGATAGCCTCTTCTTTATTAAAGCCAGTTGCTTTCCCGCGGCTCGCCTCCAGACGTTTTGAATCGTTTGATTCCTTCAGGTACTCACCAAACTCGGGCTCTTGTAATTTTCCAAACTTCGAATTAAAACGGCTAGGATAAGCTTTTAGCTCCCCTGTTTGGAAAAGCTTATCCAATACAAAGGCCAGTTCTTTGCCCTGCCCAACCGAACGAACAGCTAACTTAGACGTACGCAGTGCATTACCAATGGCAAATACGTTTTCGATGGACGTTTGATAAGTTGCTTTGTCGATTTCAACACCTGCCTTAGAAAAAGATAGCCCACAATCTTTCCATTGACCAGTTGAACCTCCCGCAGCTATTATTACCGCATCATAGTCCTGTTGCAATTTCTCAAATTGTACCTGATCAATTACTGAATTATATTTAATCTGAATTGAAGAATTCAAAATAGCGCCGATTTCAGCTTCTCTGACTTTGGTTGGCAAAACAGATTCCTCTATTTCCAATAGCTCACCACCAGCTTTTTCATTTTTCTCAAAAAGAACCACCTCGTGTCCTGTTTTATTCAGGTAAAAAGCCGCTGCTAATCCGGCAGGTCCAGCACCAATAATCGCCACTTGTTTACCCGATTTTTCTTTCAGTTGAACCAGCGGAGCAATCCCTTTTTCCAATTCCTGATCAGCAGCAAAACCTTTTAACAGGCAAATCGAAACCGGATCATCGACTTGCTTTCTCCGGCAACCCGCTTCACAAGGAGCAGGACAGATTCGACCTAAAATAGCAGGCAATGCAATATCGCGTTTCACCACTTCTATAGCTTTTGCATAATTGCCAGAGGCTATCAGGCGGTTCATCAACGGAATATTCATGTGTGCTGGACATACCAACTGGCAGGGCGCCTCGCAATCGCCCACGTGCTCGCTCAAGAGCAATTCCAGTGAGGCCTTTCGCGATTCACTGCATTCTGCATCGTCCGTTATAATTTCCATTCCATTCATCGCCGGCATTGAGCACGAAGCCATCAGCTTTCCATTGCGTACATCTTTCACTAAACACACCATACATGAGGTAAAATGCCCCGTTCCCTCCAGATGACACATCGTTGGAATGTCGATCTCCAGTTTCCGGGCAGCTTCTAAAAGCGTAGTACCTTCCGAAACTTCTATGGCTTGGTTATTTATTTTTAGTTTGATCATTGTCCTAACCTTTTTTCGTCATGCGGCCTACCTCACATCTACTGCATCAACCGGGCATACTTGCCGGCAAGCATCACATTTAATACACAATTCCATATTCACCGAGTGCTTTTTGTGGGGCTCAAATTTGATGGCCTCAACCGGGCATTTTTGTGCGCATTTCGTACAGCCAATACATTCGTCGTTGATAGAATAGCTAATCATTTCTGTACATTTCCCTGACGGACATCGCCCCTCAATGTGAGCTTCATATTCATCAGAAAAATAGCGTAAAGTGGTAATAATCGGATTTGGTGCCGATTTTCCCAGGTTACACAAACTTCCTTTTTTGGTCCAATCAGCCAGATACCTCAGTTCCTCCAAATCTTTTTTGGTTCCTTTCCCGGTGGTAATCTTATTTAGAATATCCAACATGCGTTTTGTTCCAACCCGGCAAAAAGTGCACTTTCCACAGGATTCTTCTTGCGTAAACGAAAGAAAATAACGGGCTATATCCACCATGCAGTCATCTTCATCCAGTACCACCAAACCACCGGATCCCATCATAGCTCCCACTTCAATCAACGATTGATAATCAATTGGTGTATCGTATAATGATGCCGGAATACAACCTCCGGAGGGACCTCCTACTTGCACCGCTTTGAATTTCTTCCCGTTTTGTACGCCTCCTCCAATTTCTTCGACAATCTGACGAATGGTAATTCCCATTGGCACTTCAATCAGTCCGCCACGATTTACCTTTCCGGCCAGTGAAAATACTTTGGTTCCCTTGGAGGTATCAGTTCCAATGCCTGCAAAATGCTCCTTTCCGTTTCGGATAATATAGGAAACCTGCGCGAATGTTTCGGTATTGTTGATCAGGGTTGGCTGCCCCCACAAACCTTTTTGTGCGGGAAATGGCGGTCGAATGGTCGGAAAACCACGATTCCCCTCAATGGAAGCCATCAAAGCGGTTTCCTCTCCGCACACAAAAGCTCCGGCTCCCTCATAGATTTGAATATCAAAATTGAAGGTGGAGCCTAAAATATTTTCACCCAGTAGATTTTGCTCCCGGCAATTAATCAGGGCTTGCCTGATTCTTGTAACTGCAAGCGGATACTCCGCCCGAATATAGAAATAACCATCGGTGGCCTGCACTGCCCGGGCTGCAATCAACATGCCTTCAATCACCCGGTATGGGTACGATTCCAACAGCATCCGATCCATAAAAGCTCCGGGGTCTCCTTCATCGCCATTGCAAATAAGGTATTTCTTTTCGCCGTGTTCCTTCTCCACCAACTCCCATTTCAACCCGGTTAAAAAGCCTGCTCCACCCCGACCACGCAAGCCACTTTCTTTTACTGTTTGAATGACCTCCTGCCGATCCATTTTCAAGGCTGTTTTTAACGCCTCGAATCCACCAAAACTTCGATATTCATCCATATCCAGCGGATTAATTACTCCGCGATGTTCAGTTGCAATTGGTAACTGCCGATCTAAAAAGCTGGACACCATTTCATCGCGTACGTCAATCGCATAACGATCAACACCTTCCCAAACTTCATCGGTTTGTACTTTTTCCAGAAAGCTAAAAGCCTTGTTTTTAACTCGTCCGATCAGACTTTTCGATTTGAAATGGGTATTGACAATATCAGTAATTTCATTGGGTTTCACTCTAGCATATAACTTGCTTTGTTTGTTTTCATCAATCACCTCAACCAGTGGCACCTGGTGACACATGCCCACACAGCCCACGTTTTTCAGTTGCAGGTTTATTCCCGTATTTTCAATCGTCTGCTCAATTTCCTTCTTAACTTCTTCGCTTCCACTAGCCACACAACAGGATCCCAGCCCAATTCGAATCTCCCCTTGAAACTCACTTCCATCGGCATTTCTATACTTGCCTTTCTTTCCAACTTTCCCAACCTGACTTTCAAAATCGTGAAGAACTGAAGCTACTTTGTCGGTTGTCACGTGCCCATAAGTAATATCATCGACCTGCACAACGGGAGCCAACGTGCAACACCCGAGACAAGAAACTTTTTCGAGCGTATATTTTCCTTCTGCATCCGTCTCTTCATTGCCTTTCAAGTTAAAATGCCGCTTAAAAGCATCATATACCTGCATCGCTCCTTTTACATGGCAAGCCGTTCCCACACAAACTTTCACCATATGCTGTCCGGCCGGCTGCATGCGAAACTGCGAATAAAAACTGGCAACACCTGTGATATTTTCAGGGGTAATCTCAGTGGTCTCGCAAACATGTCGCAAGGCTTCTTCCGGCAGGTAGTTGTATTGGTCCTGAATGGTCTGCAAAATTGGAATCAACGAGCCTTTCGTCTTTCCTTTCTGCTGAACAATCTGGTCAACCTGCGTGATGATATCTTTAATTTCCTCTGTCATTTCATTAATTTCCGATGCAATACAAATGATCAAATCCGCGTAAAAACATTTTCTCCTGGGCAAAAACCGGCGAACAAACCGACCGCTCGCCTAAAGAAGATTCTGCAACTAACTGAAACTCTTTTCCTAATTTGAAAACGTGTAAATTGCCTCCCATGTCCATCAGGTAGACGTTCCCATCAGCATAAACAGGCGAAGCGTAAATGCCATCGCCATACTCCTGCTCCCAGTATTTGGTACCATCTTTGGCATTGTAACAAGCCACTACTCCATAGCTTGTGGCAATAATTAAAAAGCCATCAACCGCTAACGGACTGGCAACTTCCGGCAGATACTCGCTGTCTTCCCAAACGATTTCAGCCTGACCACCCACTTTAATGGCCGCTAAGGTCGCATATTCATTGGCCGCATAAACCATTCCGTCTGAATAGCCAACCGATGGACCAACTTCACCCATCATGCATTCCACTGTCCATAATTCTTTTCCGGTTTCCGGATCGTAACCTGCAACCAATGGTTCAGCATTTAAAATTAGCTGTGCTTTCCCATCAACATCAGCCAACACCGGCGATGCCCAGGAAATTCGCACATCTCGAACTGTTTCCCATTGAGCAGAGCCATCAGCCGTGTTTAGCGCCATCACTTTAGATCCACGATTGGTGTCATACTGAACAATGAGCTTGTCCCTATAGATGATAAGCGATGACGAATGACCGTAGTGGTTATCGGGGACACCCAGATTTTTGGACCACAACCGCTTACCTTCAAAATCGAGCGCAATTAAATCACCGGTTCCGAAAATGGCAAAAACAGCATTTCCATTGGTTGCCATTGTCGGTGCAGCCAATCCGGTATCTTCCGTTACATTCGGCATTTTTGCCGGTGATCCTGAAATTTGGTCGGCCTTAGCTTGCCACAATAATTCACCTGTTTTTGTATCGTAGCAATACACCTCGCGGGCTTCTTTATCAGCCCCTGAAACAAATAACTTGTTCCCCCAAACAATAGGAGAATTGTAGCCATGCTTAGGAACCTGAACTTTCCAAAGCACATTCTCTCCTGTCGTAGCATCAAATTTGTCTGGCACATTTGTTTTATAAGTGATTCCATCGCCATCCGGTCCCCGAAAAAATGGATAGTTATTCCGGAATTCTTCTTCAGTCGGAATGGACAATTTTGCAGGCGTTTGAGCTACCTGTGCTTTCGGTTCTTCCTTTTTCGCTAATTCAGGTTGGGGATTATCTTGTTGAGATCCACTAACAACCTGACTATTAACATCCTCATCTTCAGGAAATGCTTCAACTTGTTTTTCTTTTGTTGCTGTTTCAACTTGCTCGGTAAGTGGCACTGGTTGAACATCGATAACCTCAACATTTGATGTAGCCTGATTATCCGCTAAGTCACCTTTCGGTTCATACGAGTCTAACAAATCATTTGACAAGAAGCCCGCCAACAGAGCAAAAACAAAGAGTCCCAAGCCTGAATAAACCAACCACTTTCGTGCTAACTGTTTGTCCAGAAAAGCGTCTTTTTCAATGCTTTCCAATTCTTCCAGCCCTGAGCGAAGCGATTTTTGATAACGGATTGCCAACACAAACACAAGCACACTAAATATTAGCAGGTAGGCACCAGTCCGAATTTGCCACTGACTGGTGAAATACGCCTTCCGAATCAGCAGATCCAGCGCCCGGATATTTTCCTTCAGCACTTCGTCATTCGGATGATCATGCAGCTGTTCAACCAAGGTTTGCAAAGCCGGGCTTTCCAATGGATCTACGCTTTCTAATTGCAGGTAGTTGGCAATTAGCATCACACTAACCACCAAACTAAAAAGAGCGGCAATCCAGGTAATACCTTTCGCCAAGTTCATTTTATCGTTAATCGTCCAATTCATTTTATTTTCTATCGATTTAGTTCTTCACCGGGCAATAATCCATACATCGTCCACAGCTTAAACAATTGGTTTTATCGGGTTCATAGTCATGACGGTTTCTATGCGATGCCAGTTTTAAAAGGGTCAGTCCAACAACCAAGCCCATAAATCCTCCCAAAATCCAGCCTCCCCAGTAAAATTGACTTCTAATTTCCCTGGCTTCTTTTACAAGTTCGTCCATTGATTCACCGGATTGCACAAAAGCGCGGGCATCAATATAGTCGGGATCGTTCTTCAATTCCGGGTTTTCCACTAGCTGTTCTGCCAAATAAACTTTCGAGTTGAATTTGGATAACGGTCCGTGCAACATTGATCCGGCCAAACCTCCAATTCCGATCCACAGTGGAATAAAAAACAAGTAAGTCATTAGGCGTTGTACATTTGATCGCCGGTTTCCTTGTTCTTCCTCCGGTTTTTCAATGACTCCATAAGGACATGAGTTGGCACACAACTTACACTGAATACAGTTGGACGGGGTTATGCTCATGTGCTTTTTGGAGAACGTTGACATCCATCCAAGCAGCACGCCGTAAGGACAGAAAAAGCGGCAATAAGGACGGGCGACAAAAATTCCGACAAGTAAAAATAGTCCGCCAAGCAGTAACATCTGAAATTCAGCATCGAAGCGAAAGATACCAACAAACGGATCATATCGGCAGATTAAAAACTCAGACCGGGTTGCGGCGTATAAAATAGCTAAGCCCAGATATAAGTAGGGAATCATCCCTAATATTTTTTGTAGCCATTTGGGAATTTCAATCGGTCGAAAAGCAACTAAATCCTGAATAGCCCCCAACGGACAGACAGCAGCACAGAAAGTCCTTCCGTAAAAAAGCGTTACAACCAACGGAATGACAAAAAAGGCCAATGCTGTAAATGGCAAAACATACGTAGGATCAAAAATGGCGAGTGTGACATTTTGAATCGCTCCAATGGCGCAAATGCATCCTTCTCGAAAAAAACCAAAATAAAGTAAGGCAAAAACAGAGGTCCACATCACCCCCCTACGCGAACGTTTTTTAACTACAAACCAGGTGGCAATCACCAACGCTGCGATTAAAACAAACACATCCAAATATTCCAAAAATAAAGCTCTCGGAGCTGCTTGTGTTGTGGATGGCTGTACATAGCCGGTTTCAAATTCCGGTTTTGGAAAACGCTGTTGCGCCCAGACCGGAATGCTCAGTATTAAAGCAGAAATTGAAAAAAATATTTTAGCGATTCGGTTCATTCGTTTTGTCAGTTTAAGCTGGCTTGTTGTTATCATCCTTGTTCGTGAAGTCACCCTTTATTTTGTATGGTTGGCTGGCTGGCACGCGCTCAAAAGCATCAGCCGGGCACACCCGGGCAATGGAACATTCATTGCAATTCACGCATAAATCATGACGCACTTGCAAATGCAGCGAACCATTTCCAAACGATGTACAACCTTCCACACATTTAGCACATCCAATGCATAATTCTTCATCAATCTCATATTCAAAATAAGGATCTTCCACAAATTTACGCTTGATAGCTGCCGTTGGACAAAGCTGGTTTTCTGCTGCTGTAGACCGGGCATTGGCATCCGGTTTGAGATAGCCACCACACAAGTCGCAGTAACCACACAAATCGAAAGCATGAACACATTTCACTGCCGAAGGTGTCACCACACAGTAGTCAGCACATCGACCGCAGTACACGCATTTAAACGGATCGAGCTGCCACACATAATCATCGGCACTGACTTTTAACGCAGCAAAACCAGCCACACCGGCCAATGATGCGCCCAGAGTCAGTCGCATCCCTTTTTGAATAAATTCGCGCCTGTTGGTTTGTTTACTATCTTTTTTTCGCTCATCGTTTCTGCTTTGTTTCGCTTTATCCAAGTCACAGCCAGTGAATAACGAGCATGATTTGCAGACGCCATCAACCGAACAAGTAAAATCAATCTTATTGCGCTTGATTAAAAAGACCGAGCCTCCAATAATCCCGGTTAAAACGCCTAGCCGCAAGCTTTTTTCTATAAACTCTTTTCGATCCATTAATCGCTTTCTTTTGGGTTAAACAGACGTACTTGCTTCCTGTCAAAGTCCAACAAAATCACTTTCCCGTCATCAGACACACAAACATCAGGAGCATGGGAAACCTCGTTAAACTGATTTGCTGTAGCTACTACTCCCAAATATTCTCCATGTTGATCGTAAATTTTTACCCTCACAATTCCTTTCTCGCTGGTTACGAATTTATCTTCGGACATGATAGCCATGTGAGCCGGGTTGCAACACCCGCTAAACCCTTCCGTTTTTACTGATGAAATCGTCCAGGATGTTCGTAACGAACCATCGGCATTGAAATTTTCCAAGCTATGGCGCCCGGGATCAACTGCCCAGAGATAACCTTCTTCATTTAAATCGACATCGAAATACGGACTGGGAATAATGAAGCCCGGGACAGCTTTTTGCTCATCTTTAGCTCCGATTTCACGAATCAGTTTCCCATCACGGGAAAATTGATACACCAAGCGATTTCCGGCGTCGGCGACATAAACATATTCGGGTGAAACAGCCAGAGAAGTAACGACCGAGCGAGGTCCGAAATCAGGCCAACGTTGTAATTCCTTACCATTCTCGTCGATACAAACTATTTGATTTTTAAAAGCCAGCCAAACTTGCGGTCCAGCATCAATTGCAGTTGGTTCATCGCCCAGCTGAATCTCCTGAAGCAATTGCCCTTGCTGATTCAATTTCAGTAAGCTGCTGTCTGCTATCACATAAATAGCTTCATTATAAAAATCAATTCCTTTCGGTTCATCAACCTTTAATTGCAACACCTTCTCTTCCTGGTAAATTATTTCAGAAGAGTCTACCTTAGCGTATTCACTGACATCAAAAGCATACGGGTTCTCAATATTCTTTCCACTCCGATTGACTACAAAATCACGAGCTACAATAATTACAATCCCAATTGCCATAACAATCAGGATGGTATTTATGAGTTTTCGGTGTTTCATTTGTTGTTTTTTATGTAACTATAGAAATTGAAATACTTTATTCGCTCCCTTTCATCAGAGGTATCTACATGGACTTTCCATGCTCTACACTTCTTTTCTATTTTTTCTAAACAGACATACATTACCTCAACTAGCGAATTATTATTAAAATGCGCTATCCTTTCTTTGAAATCATAGTTTATCGATTCATAAATCTTATTTGAGTTTAGCCTAAAAGTTTCACCCGTATTATATCGTCTTCTGCCATCACCATTTAGATGATAGTAAACTACTATCTCATTCCAGTCTAATTTTAATTCAGCATACCCGATAATCTTATTAAACCTGTCAACTACTGGTTCCCACTGAAAAAAAATATCTCTAATCTCCTTCATCTGTTTTTCAGAATATCGATGATTCTTTAACTTTACTTGCCTATCAAATTTTCGACTAGCCCTTTCTTCATCTGCTTCAGGAGAATTAGAATACAAAGGAATTATTGATAATGTTCTTAAGCTACTCCTCGTTAAAAAAGTTTCTATTTACTAATATCCAGGCAAACCATCGTTTTTGCATCACGCATCAAGAGTCGACCATCTGCAATTGCCAGGGGTCCCCAGGCATCGTGTCCATCCAAAATCTTTTTTTGTGCCAATTGAATATATCGTGATGTATCCGGTTTAATCATCGTCAGTGTGCCATCATCATCCAGAATGTACATTTTCTCGTCAGCAATAATGTATGGTCCTAATCCAAACCGAGCTTCCTTTCCGGAAGTCCACACCATTGTCTGCACATCATCGGGGCTAACACAAACCAGCTGATTACGATTAGCTCCACCATCTTTGGGCAAAATTCCAAACAGATGACCCTGCCAAACGATCGGTGTTTGTTGTTCACTCGCTAGCCCCTCTTTGGCTTTGTATTCAGCTAAAACTTCTACTTCGAATTGGTCTCCCCGAGGAACAATACGAATCATCATGCCACCAGCTCCATATCCTGCTGTCAAAAAAATACGTCCATCTTCGAAAACAACCGGCGAAGGAGCTACCACGGAATGATTCCAGGCATTGGACTGCCATAAAACAGTTCCTTCATCCTCACCGTCGGCAGCGATTCCGCAAACGCCTCCATCAGCGCTATACACATACATTTTTCTGCCATTAAAATTCATTGGAACGATGGATGAATGCGACATCTTCCACTTCATGGTATTTGGACATTCCCATAATTTTTCACCCGAATGAATATCAACAGCCATCATAATGGTACTTCCGCCGGGAGCCAAAATAACCTGATCTCCATCAACCAACGGACATTGTGCGGTGTACCACTGTGGGATTTCCGTTCCATATTCTTTCACGATATCCAAACCCCAAACAAAATCGCCCGATTCACGCTCAACACACATCACATGACAACGTGGACCGATTGTGATCACATAATCTTCAGTGACCGTTGGAACTGTCCGGGACATTCCATGATTTCGTTTCACATGCACACCGTAAGAGCGCCGCCAAATTTCCTGCCCATCAGCCAATGAAAAGCAGCGCAGCGCATCTTCGCGTGCTTCTTCATCATAGTCGAGCAAATAGACTTCCCCTTTGTAAATTGCAGGGCCGGCATGCCCTTCGCCCAGCTCTAATGTCCATAACACCTCCGGTTCTTCGGGTGTCCACGACTCTTTCAGGTTTTGCTTTTCAGAAACGATATTATCAAAATTTTCTCCCCGAAACCGAGGCCAGGTGCCATCCATTTCCGGGGCATCGTGTCCAAAAAAGTTAAAATTTTCTCCGATGCGGATAATCTCTTTGATCAAACTTCCGGCTTGTCGGTTATCAGCACCAGGCATGCTTACCTGAAGATCGTCTGTCGGATCTTTTGACAACCAAAAAACAAAGGCCGTTAATCCAACTATCGCCACCAAACCAACCAAAGAATTTATCAATATTCGCTTCACACTTCAGCTTTTATATTATAAACCATCAATACATTGCCATGACGCAGAAAAAGCTTGCCATCGTTGATGAAAGGATGGGCCCAATGCGGACCGGCTCCTTTCTCAATCCTGAACGAACTGATAACATCAAAACCTGCAGGATCCGGTTTTACCAGTGCCACATTTCCACCTTGTTCTTCATAAATGTACAGCAAACCATCGGCATAAATCAATGCGCCTTTGGTGTGCCAGGTCGTATCGTAAGTAAGTTCTCCGGTATCCCAATTTTTACATAGCCAGTTTCCCTTTCGGTTATTTTCCCAGTTTGATCCATAGATAAAACCATCCAGTTCGATCATTCCATGGTGGTGATTATCAAAAATGGTATCGGTATATACTTCCTCCAAAGCCGATGCATCTGCTTTCACCCTCAGCATTTTAGCCGGATAATCGTAGCCCATCGACAAGAATATCTCATTGTTTTTAGAAAGGGGAACATTCGTCCAAATCAGGCCTGGTTGATCTGACCACTTATCGTGCTCATAGTATTTGTAAGTTGTTTTCACTTCGCCAGTTGACGGATCTAACATGATGAGGTGAGTAGCGGTAACTGCTAATACATACTGTTGCCCGTTGTAATTGTAAGTCGTTGCCGACGCATAAGCCCTTTGTCCGCCAACACTTTCCGTTTTCCAGACCTCTTCGCCTGTTATTTTATCTAAAGCAACAACAGAAGTTTCATTTCCTGCCGGCGTACAAATCACTTTATCGTCAACAATCAAGGGAGATTCAGAAACGCCCCAAATGTGCCATTCAGAATGATAATCGCGATCGACATTTACTTTCCAGTTAATCTCTCCGGTTTCAGCATTCAAACAAACCAGCTCGCCAATCCCACTAATTGCATAGATACGATCGCCTTCAAGGGTTGGCGTACTTCTCGTGTCTGGAAATGATTTTTTCCAGGATTCACCATAGGCTACCTGCCATTTCTGATTGCCTCCAAAATCGATACAGGTCAGGTAGTCCAGCGTATCAATCATACCCGAAACATAAATGTATTCCCCATCAGAAACAGCCGAAGAGAATCCTTTTCCTATTCCTTCAAATTCCAGCAGCAAATCAGGGCCTGCTTCGGGCCATTCTTTCAAAAGCTCAGTATCGGTAAATTTGCCATCTCGGTTCGGACCTCGAAATTGAAAAATCTGCGCGTTCACCAGCAAGCCAAAACATAGAATTAATTGAATGAGGACTATTTTTTTCATGTTTATATTTTTCAATTTAAGTTCGTGCAACTTCCGTACTTCACTGTAATGCTTTTATTTCGCACACCAACGCATGGAACTCCCCAATAATCATTCTCCTGTGTAATCGAAATTTTGATCCTGTTCTTTGATATGACTTTTTTGCTATCCTTGGTTAAGCTAATACACATGTCAGAAAGGCTATACGGATATTTTATAGGCAATGAGCGATTTTCCATGCCGAACATACAAAATGCCGTTATGCACCACCGGATGAGCCCAATGTTGTGCCGAGCCAAGCTCAACTTTAGTTTCTGAAATTAGATCCAGTTTCTCAGTACTTGGATTAACCAATGCCAGTTGGCCGCGATCTGAATATAAAATGAATTTATCGGCAGCCATAATTATTACGCCGTTCCCAATTTCTGTTGAATTCCATTTTTCTTCACCTGTTTGGTAGTCCAGACAATACCATCCACGTGACTTATGACCGGATCCGTAGACATAGCCATCAACAATCATAGCTCCTCCCATCTGGTTGTCCATCTTCTCCGTGCTCCATGCTTTGGTAACCGATGAGCCGTCTTCACTTAAAGACAATTTAACACATCCCTGTCCGTAACCGCTAAAGCAAACAAGTGCTCCGTCTTCGTAAATTGGCGTATTTGGATGAATATTGTATTGATTAGGGTGAGGGTAACTCCATAAAAACTCTCCATTCTTTGTATCAAAAGCAACAATCTGATCTCCGGTGTGAGTCACCAGAATCTGACGTTGAGCCAACTTGACCAATTTCGGTGTACAATAAGCTGAAAGTTTACCTTTTCCAGCGCTTTTCCATATCAAATCTCCATTCATACGGTTCAATGCAACCATATTGAATTCCTCTCCACCGGGTGTGAAATAAACTTTCTCGCCGTCAACAACTACTGACTCAGTGAACCCAAAACGAAGATTTTTAGAACCAAAATCATCGTCAATCTTTTTGCTCCATTTTATCTCACCTGAATTTAAGTCCAGACACACCAATTCACCGTAGCCAGATGAAATGTATGCCAAATTGTCCACAATGGTTGGTGTAGGACGTGAGCCCGGATAACTGACATCAAACTCTTTCCCGTATTTGATCTTTTTTAGAAAGGTTCCGTCTTCACTGAAAATATTTAAATAGCCAATTTCATCTTCCATGCCGGTGCAATATATTTTACCATTAGCAAAAGCAGGGCTGGAAAATCCGTCGCCCAGCTCGTCGTAATGCCAAAGAACTTCGGGTCCTTCAGCAGGCCATTCTGCCAATAAATTAGGAGCCGGGTATTTAGCTTCCGAATTTTCCTCACGCCATTGAGTTGGCTGCTGAGCAAAACATGAAAGATTGAAAAGGAACAAAATAAAAAGTACTGATAGTTGATTTTTCATTGCTTAAAAGTTGGTTTTTCAATTGATTCCAAATTTATTAAGGAAAAGCCAGATTACACATACATAGAGTGAATTTAACAAGGTTCTAAATAGTTACACTTGTTAACAAGTATTATGTTTCTTGTCGTCAACTATATGCCTTATTATCAGCGCACAAAAAAAGCTCACCCTGAATCGGATGAACTTTAATTATTCACTATTGAGAAATGTCAACTATCAATTCCTCTCAATAAATCGCATTATTTTAAAAATAACACGCTGGATTTATTCCTCTAGCACATTTTCGGTATTTCCTACTCGCTCAAGCCATTTCGGATACTTGTTTAAAGCACGTTGTGGTGCATCGATATACCACGCGTATCCAACACGTCGTTCGCGACTTACCTCATCCATGGAATAAAGAAATTCACTATTTCGGTCGCAAAACAACGGTCGCTCTGTTTCCAACTCGTAATAGCGTGTCCAAATAGGCGGAGCAGTGGGATCATGAACCACTCTTCGATCTTTTGTAATCGTTTTGTATTTTGATTCCATCGCAGGGGCTTCAAATGTTTCAACACGTGTATTGTATATTTTAGAATCGGCAAACCATTTTACAGCACCTTGAATTGCATTGATAACTTCCTGATCCGGATTTTCAATATCCATTAGCAAAAGAACAATCGAGACACTTTCACCATTGCAAATGGATGGCGGTTCAAAAGCCCTTGCCCACGCCGGTTCGAGAGTCACTTCGTCATGCTGCTGGCACCAGGCCGTCAACCTGCCCTGATCAACAATCTGGCAATCCAAAATACATTCAAGCCCTTTTTTATAAGCTGTTTCAATCTGTTCCCTCATTGCTCCTTCGACAAACTCGAAATTGGAGTTATGATTGACCACCTTCTTTAAGAGGTTCATAATTCCAAGGTATGCACCATCGTTAAAGGTAATATGGCGGCTATAATTATCTTGCAAAGGATAATACTGAGGCCAGCCACCATTATCGTATTGCGCATCCAAAATAAATTGAAACCCGTTTAAACAGGCCTCTTTGTATTTTTTGATTTTGGTTGCTGTATAAACTTTAGCCAAATAATCGACCTGCGTATACGACGTTCCATTGTCGAATGTTGTGTGGAGTTCATCCTTGGTTTCCAACAAACGGTGTTTCTGTTCTTCTGTTAGAATAGCCTGCATATCGTAATTTTTAGGCCATCCACCGTTATTACGCTGATAAAGCAGCATATTGTCAGCAATTTCTGCAATCTCAATATCATCGTACCGTTTCTGGTCAGGCAACGGATTAATGATGTTTCCCTTGTCTTTTATACCGTACCAATGGCCGCTGCTGCTTCGAAAAGGTTGCAGGTCAAAAGCCTCTTTTTCATTTTTATCCTGCTTTGATGCGTAAGATAAACTCCCAATTATTAATAGAAAAACCAAAACAACTTTCATATTTCAAACTCTTATAGTTGGTTATAAATAAAATTATCAAATCGTACCTGACCTTCGCCAAATGCATATAATCCGGCACGAAGGCTAAGAAACTCGCCAAACACGTTGTGATTGAAACCGCTGGCTTCAATGGTACGCTCAACTCTGTTCCATTGCTGCCCATCAGCACTGAAATAAAAGCTGACTTCATTTTCATCAAATAAGACTCTCAGATAACCATGATTCCCCAAGGTGTTCTCTTCTCGTATTTTTGCATTCTTCTGATTATAAACTGTAAATCGATCTTCATTCACAGCGATACGCATATTTCCTTTCTCATTATAAAACAAGCAAAGGCCGGCAGTTACTCCTTCATCAATCGTGTATTCAACCTGAACTTCATATTTTCGATCAGATGAATTGACCAATAACGGCGAACTTTCATCAAAGGAATTACCTGCTGCTCTCAATACCAGTTCACCATCAAGCAAGCGAACACGACCAGGCTCATACAACTTAAAAAACTGCCATTGTAAGCCGAGTGTATCACGATTAAAATCATCAGATAACCCTGTGCCATCTGCTGATTCGTCACCGGCCGGTAGTTGAATTTGATCGGCACTATTTACACCTTCCGGAACTCGAAACCAATTGTCCTCAGTCCATTCAATAGGTAGCATCAGTGTTTGACGACCCAATGTATGAAAGTGCTTTTCGTAGCCATGATACATGATCCACCAATTTCCTTCAGCATCGTCAACTAATGTGCCATGTCCCTGGCTCCACCATCTTTCTGACCGACTTTCAGTATGCACAATTGGATTATACGGTGAATTTTCGAATGGCCCAAAAGGAGATTTGGCGCGAGCAGAAACAACCATGTGTGAAGTTGCAGGACCGGCAGTTCCTCCCTCGGCTGTAATTAAATGATAATAGCCATCTTTCACCGTTGATTTCGGAGACTCCAGGCAAAAGCACTCGGTACTCCAACTGGCGGGAAATTCCCATCCATCATAATTATGTACCGGATCACCCTCGGTTGCCAACCCATTATCCGTCAGTTTTACAACATAGCCCTTCGATAGATATAAATACCGATTGTCATCTAGTCCGGCAACATGCCCCGGATCAATAAAGCCCGGCAATTTTAAGTCGATTGGTTCGGACCACGGACCTTCGGGCGAAGATGCCGTAACGACCCAGTTCGTGCCACCTGCGGGAAAGTAGATATAATATTTGCCCTCATACTCGATTAAATCCGGAGCCCAAACGGAGCCGACATATTCTGTCAGCGCATGACTGATTCTTTTCCAATGAACCAGATCTGTTGAATGCCAGACTAACAATCCCGGATAATAATCAAATGATGAATGAGTCATGTAAAAATCATCGCCCACCCGAACAACTGACGGATCAGGATAATCACCTCCTAAAACCGGATTTTCGTAATAACTCCCTTCTTCCATTTGACCATTCTTTTCTTTTTGATCTGACTGACTGCAAGAAAAGCAAGTTCCCATCAAAGCAACCAGAAGTAAAAGTGTATTCCATTTCATTTTGTATAAGTTTAGTGTTATTTTGTTTTTCTAATAATGGCGATAACGATTTGGAACTGATGTCTTTCAATCAATAAACCTGGTTCGTCCACCCGAGAGCTTAATCAAATCAGCTAAATCATAGTAGTTCAAAACACCATATAAGACATTTGAATAAACATCGCGTTGCATTGGATTTTCAAGATATTCAACATATGATTTCACCGATCTAAACACCTCTGTATTTTCAATTCGTGAATCAAGAAACGTTGCATGAATAGCAGCAGGTCCGTAGCTTCCATTCGCTTTTAGCTGAACCGGATGACTAGCCAGCAAAGAGTTGGATTTGCAAAAATTGAGCAATGAGAAGATATCAGTTACCCGCTGACCAACAATTGGCTTGCCAATATGCATGCTGATCATCGCATTTCGATATTCGCGATTCCAGTATTTTGTATCGTTTAAAGAAAGAGGATCGGTAGTTTCGCCAAATCCACGCAAGTCAGCACATATCAATAGTTGATGTTGATTGACAAATGAACTGAGGGTGGTTTCATCGCTCAAAATTTCATTTTTACCCCCTTCGTTCAAATAAAGAACAACCGGACTTTCCGGATCTATTGTTTCGGGTTTAACAACAATGCAAGGAATAGGCATTTGCCCTTTACGCACAATCTGATACTTGATCAGATCGTAATTTCGATTTTTGATCAAGCCGGTTTGTTCCACCTCAATTTCTTCATTGGGCAAACTGATGCCGAGGATTTCCATTACCTTTTGACTGACTTCTGCATTATCTTTCTGAAGAAAATCGTGGCGCTCAGACTCATATTCGTTGGCCAACTTTAAATGATATTCAGGAATGGAAACATTGCCAGAGATGGAAGTGATAACTTGTCCTGTGACGGTGCATTGTAAATCAGCCGCAGAAATATTGGGCTGATCAGCCTCTTTCACCGCCACTGTATCCTGAAACATCCATCGGCGAAACCAGCTAACCATTGCTTCACGTTTGGGTTTTGGCATACCGTGCCCGCCTTCAATTGTAAATAAACTGACTTTTTCAGGGACTCCCAACGCCGTATAAGCCATTTTGAGTTCATCAAAGGCCTGAGTGGCTCCCCAGTAATCAACAAAATCATATTTTCCCGACATAATGAGAACCGGCTTTGGAGCCATCATCAACACAAAGTCAGCGATTTCCAATTGTTCCCTTCCTTCGTATGGAGTATGCTGACATCCGTCGGATGGGCCATCCAATTCCAACACCCTTTCTCTTTTTGAAAAGTAGCTGCAAACGGTGGCCACCTGAATACGATCGTCCAGCCCAACCAGATAACTGGCTTGAGTGCCCCCGCCCGAACTACCAAATGCACCAATCCGTTTTTTGTCAATATCAGTGCGGCTAACCAAGTAATCCACGGCCCTGTGATTATCCCAAAACTCATAAGCTGCCAGGCTGTACCCCAGTAAATTGGCTCCACTGTTCAGCAAGGTATGTTCGGTTGTTGCACCACGCGTTTGTGCCTTGCTGTCTGCATCCACAAACTGTATTCGCTCGCCCTGACCAATCGGATCGACAACCAAGGTGGCAATTCCATTCCTGGCACAAAGGATAGCTGCTTGCGATGCAGGTATTTTACCGCCCAATCCATGACCACAAAGTTTAACCACCGCCGGAAAAGGGCCATCGCCGTCCGGCAAATACATATTGGCGGTTACAAATCGATTGGGAATACTTTCAAAGATGATTTTTTCAATACGAAAACCATCATACTGTGAGCTTCCTATAATTTGGGCGTTTAAAGCTGCCCCCTCAGGAAAATTACCAACAATCTTTTTGTATCGTTCAATACATTCATCCCGATATTTAATCATAGAAGCCCTTGATGCAGATGCCTCTCTAAAATGGAGTTCCCGACCTGAATATTGACGATGCACTTCACGCATCAGATATTTATTGTATGCTGTACTCATTCGCCATGGAAGCGAATTGAATCTTGCTTGCCCTTTTACATTTAAGGCAAACCCGCCTATAATGATCAAAACGACAATTAGTTTTTCAAGCTGAATTCTTCTATTCATGATGATGATTTAGTATGTGTTATTTCATTTTCAGCCAACAAACAGTGTCCCCTTTAAAAGGAGCTTTTAAGGTAATCATCTTTCCGCCTGTAATCTCCGTTTTACTTTTCAGTAGTTCACCTGTCAGAGGATTGACCCAATTAACGAGATAAGTCGTTGAGTCATCAGTTAAATCAATTTGCAGATCAGTAGATTTACTATAAACAATGTAGCCTGCCCCTTTCTTGCCTAGCGCATATTGAGCAACATCATCTTTTTTGCTCACCAAAGGACTCATTTCAACGGCGTTTTGCAAAAAAGAATCATCGGTCACAGGGATCGTCTCGAAAGAACCGCCTCCCATAAATACGGCCCAATTCTCCAGTTTATTATGTCGTCGCGAATACACAATCGCTTTGGACGGATACAACCGTCTGAATTCACTTACAGCACGGTAGATCTGATCAAATGAAGTTTCACCGACATCCATAATCCTCAGGTATTGACGAGGCGCCAAACTTACACCTCCTACTGGTGCATACAAACTACCATCATCCCGATATTGCCATTGAATGACATCAATAATATCGACAATTTTTGAGCGTTTCGAATCTGCTAAAACCGCATCCTGTACATCCTTTGTCCCCGGAAGCATAACGAGCACATCTTGGCTGTTCTCCTTTTCCCACTCCGCAATAACATCCAGCCAAAACTCAACAAAATGCAAAGGACCGGTGTATTCCAATCCTAAATGATGAATCACGTTCGTGTTGTCTTTAAATTCAGTGAGGCTTTTACGGATGTATTGCTTATGATATTTTTTACGAACCACATGTGTTGTATCGTAAAACTCCTCGGCCATGTAAACACGTTTATCGCCTGCATAATGCGGATTTTCAGCAAAGCCCAGTTCATTGATATTATTGGCCGATCGCCATGGGTAATCAACCCAATGAGCCCCTTCTTCAATAATGTTGTGTTGCAGGTAGTGTTCCTGAATGAACAGCAAGCCATTTTGATCAGCCAGATCTGCAAATCTTTTGAGTCGCATCCAGTACCAGGGATTCCATTTGTTCAAGTCGTATTTGCTCAGGCGATCGAAAGCTTCGCCAAGGCCACTTCGGCTAAAAGGTTGTTCAAAAAACGGAGCCCAGACATCCGCATCTGCTCTTCGCGTGCGGGCATGATCATCGCGACGGCGTTCGTACCATAAGCTCGGATAATGCATCAGAACGAGCGTCCCAGCCCTTTGCATATCTAAAACCAGCGTGTCGATCTGATCAGTTAATCCTCTTCCATATCGTCCGGGAACAAAACGCGTTAAATTTGGAATAGCTTTTTTCACGTAGCTCGGACGTGTTGACCCGCGCCACAGCGAGGTTCGGTCTCTCCCTCCTGTTGCAACTTCGCCCGCAATGGTAATCCATCCATTTGTAATTGATGCCGAAATTGCTGGTTTGTTGGAACCATTCCATTCTTCGCCGTTGCTTTTTGTCCAACGTTTAGCCGTTGAAACATCGTTTTGAATTGGATACTTTTCTATCATTTGGTCAATCCACCCATCCATCGTCAAATCAGGAGTTTTCGATCGTTCACTGTTTCTTGCAGATAATTCGGGACTTGGGGCCGTTGTTTCTCCGGAATCGTAAACCAATATCTTTTGCTCCTCTTCCGACTTTTTACCGGTTCGGGCTTCCAGTTGCGCATAATAAATGCTTTCCGGTTTCACGAAGGTATGTTGTAACTCATGATGCCCGCTGCCATAACCCTGTGCCCAGCTTGCAAACGCCCAGTTTTGAGCTTGCGGAGGAGCATCTAAATGAATTTGAGCTGCGCGGCATTGCCAGCAAAGTGAGTTCGCAGCGGTCCATCCACCACCCTGCCCATCGACATCGCGAAAGGCGAAATTGATGTTTCCTCCGTCAATCGTCATTTTATCGAATAAAATACCCGATGACCAACCACCAACGGCTCCACTAAAATTGTAGGGCAGATAGGAATAACATTGTACAAAAGCATTCGGTCCGGGGGTCGTAAACCCTACTGAAAAAGCATGATAGGCATATTCGGCATAACAACGCTGAAAAAGTATTTGCTGTCCTAAGGTTTGAAATGCATAACGCCTGTAGTTGCCGATCTCACCAACCGGAGAAAGCGACTTGCAGTCTTCAACCGTAATGCGGCTAGCTGTTTCCCAAATTGCCACCGCCGAGCTCACAAAGTTTTCAGCCACGACTCTACGCACCCATCCATCTTGAATATTCTCCATTGTGATGGCCATCCAACGATGATTCTCATCTTTTTTATTGGACTCGTCAAACGCTGAAACACATCGCAAGTTCTCAATTCCGACATGACTAATTCGGCCTTCCCATTCATAGTTGATTACTTTTCCGCTACCAAACTGAGGATCAATCGAATTGGTTAATGGAGCATCTAATTGGATTGAGTTTGAAGTAACAGCGACAACCGTTCGATCCCAATTAAAATCGAAATCGCCTGCATCCCATTTAGTCAGCAGGTAATCCACATAAATCCCAATTTTATCAGCACTAATACTTTCAATCCATTTTTGGGTTGAAGGTCTGTTAACAACAACATGGTCTCCAACTTTAAACGAATGGCCATTTTCAAAAGACAATTCGCTGGTATTAACCGGGAAATAGCGATTTTCCAGTTCCGTTGTGTCAAGCCCGTGCTTGTTATCTATCCCTACAACCTGAATTAAGGTTTCGCGACCAACTCCTGCTCCTAATAAGGTTGTCCCGTCCTCCTGACAACCACTCCCTCTTAACACTACACCTGAAGTTCTAATTTTCAAGCTGCCTTCCAGACGGTAAGTACCTTTTTCCAACAAAACTGTTCCGCGAAACCCGTTTTCGTCAATCGGTAAATCAGAGACATAGTCAATAGCTGACTGAATTAATACCGTTGCATCCTGTTCTGATGACGGCACGATAACTTTTACAGGCACATTAGGAATGGAACTTTCCGAAGCATTAAATCCGCAATAAGAAAAGTCGGGCACCCGATCTCCGTTTTCATTTAATTTATACTCCAGCTTTCCATCCGAAGTAATATGAATCGGAGAATCAGAAGTTGTTTTAAAATGAGCAAATCCTGATTGATCAAAGACATGCATTAAAAATAGAATCAGCAATAGGAGTTTTCCGGATTTTCGTTTCATTTTATTCGATTTTTATGTCAGGTTGGATAGACTAAGGTCACGGACCTATTTGATATTTTCGGTTTCGCTTCTATCATAAATTGTTAAAGACTCGAAACATGACACTAAATTATTCGCACTACTTAAAACCATTCAATTTTTAAATCTTTAATCAGAGTTGCTCCACTACCAATGCTACCGGTATGTTGAATACTAAATCCACCATACGGTGATGGTTCAATTTCGGCTTCCATATCAACTACTCGTTTGACCTGACCGCCATCGTGAGCAGTAAAATACTCCCCGGTGTTTTCAGCATGCACAACTAACTTATTGCCTTTTATTTCAGCGCTTATCAGGCATTTTGGTCGGTAACATGATGCCGATACAGGCTCGCTAATCGCTTTGGCAACTCCATCTTCGTATTTCATTAATATAAAATCGGTGGCATCGCTATATTTCGTCGTTCTGATCAGTCGCAGCGCATAACCGTTCATTTTTTTCAGATCCATTTTTAAGCCAATATCCATGTATTGTGCCCGGGCACTGCTAAATCCCTGACCCGCTGTTTTTGCCGGAACAGCAAGAAAACGAACCTTCATATCACCAAAACTTTCACCAGCCGGTTGATAACGCATCCGTGCCCCCTTTGTTGCTTGCACAAAACCGGTATCGCTAGCAGCACCGTTTACTCCGGAGCCATAATACCATGGATCTTTGCTGTTGTCTGCTTCCCAATTAAAGTCGTGTGTGTCGGCAGGCGCGTAACTATCGAGCGCCCAGAAACCGGGGATTACTTTGGGTTGATGGGCTGTTGACAGGTGTTCAAGATCCGGAATCAACACTTTTGGATTCTGTGTGACATCGGCAGCTGCAATGGTTTTCTGAAAGACTGTTCTCACGGGGTCACCCGGGTGGCAACGCAAATGTTTTGGCGAAACACTGGCCATGATAAAGTAGCCTACGTCTCCCGCAGTGAGGGTGTAAGTTTTTAGCGGCGTGTTAAAACGGGAAACCGCAACTTCAATTGGATTCGAACCATTGGAATCAGTGCATCGATACCAACTCACCAAAGATTGATCTTCATAGCTCATGTCCAGTTCGTAATTCACGTTTAACTGCCCTTTTTCAGAATTCTGAATCTGTGGTAGTTCAATAAACCCAGGAGGTGAAAGAAACGATGGAGTGATGTATAACACAGACGCAGCCTCCAGACCGGAATTTGTAGACGCTGTGACAACCACTTCGCGGGTTTCATCACTTTCATTTGTTGGGATCACCAAACAGGTTCCGTCGCCCTTATCCTGCAATTTAACAAGCTCTATGAAATCAGAAGCCACCGACCAGTTTACATTGATATCTTCCTTTAATTCGTAGTTTCCAAATTTATTGATTGTAGCAGTTAAGGTCAGGCTATCTGTCCCTGTTTCCAGCGTATCTCTTGTTGGCTTGATTATAAGTTGAGTCGGTAAATCAGCATAATCCTGACCATCTTCTTTCTCCGCGTTTTCAACCAATTCTTTCACGCCCATCGGGTCCCAATCATCATTTCCCCGAAGCAAGTTGTAAGTATTGTAAATGACTTTTTCATCATGTACAAAACGATAGGCATTCAAAACAGGTTTGTTCGTCATATCAACAGTTGCATAGGCATGCTGTTGACTCAGAAGAACTGGTGCATTATTTAGACGAATATTGTATTGATAATTGCGTGCTTCCAACGAAGGATGATCTCGCCAGCCCAAGGATGAAAGCGTTTCGGAGTGGAAACGGGTATCAACTACAGCAAGCTGTCCTCCACTTTTGGTAAAATATTGACTGCCACGAGTAAAAGAAGTAATATCGCAATTCAGAAAAACCGCTCCGGTACCGGAAGTTCCCCAAAAAGGTTTACCGCTGTGAAAATCAAACGTACAGTCCAGATAAACCGCTCTTCCATTCAATGCATCATCGGTTGACTCAAAATGGCAACGATCAAACAACGTACGCTTGCTTCCCCAAAAAGGCCCGAGATTCAGTCGGCTGATGAAATTTGTATTCCGAGCGACAACTTTGTCGCCATCAGAAAAAACGAGTTGTGCCTGCACAATGGCGGAGCCACGTTTCTCTCGATTCAGTTTCGGATTGAGCGAATAAACCAAATCGATATTACAATAGTTTCCAAAAGTTATATTTTCGGCACAAAGTCCATCTCCTTTAATATTGAACATGGTGAAATTTCCCTTTGCACCCATCGTTTGCCCACGATTGGAAGCCAGAATCACATCGTAAGGATTATCAGACAAACCAAAAAACTTCAGCCATTCGCACGACAATTCCATTCCAAACGGCGTGCTTTGTCCTTCCTCTGGAAGTCGAATTTCAGGATCATCAGGATCATCAATCCAATACACCCAGGGAGCAATATATAAAGTCATTGGTTCATCTTCCGTTCCATTCGAAATATGATTTACAGCTTCGGTAAACGAATTAAAAACGAACGGAGATCGTTCTGCTTCTTTCTCACTGAGCTGTCCATCAATGTAGAATGCATGCTCACCAAGCTGTATTTTATTGCCTTTGTAAATAATGTAGTTGCCGTCAAAGCGAAGATCGGCATTGAGCGAATTAATCCTTTCCTGACCGGAAGACACCAATGTTGCCCCCAACAAAAATGATATAATCAAACTCTTTAAAAAGAGACACGATACTTTAGATACGCGTTTCATCAGTTCTCTTTTTTAAGGTACTCCATTAGTAATTTCATATTCCGAATGTATTGGCGCGTTGATATATACATTTGATCACTCTCATCAAGATAGGGTGAAGTATCCGAATTGTCGCCAACCATCGTGGATACAAATTCATCTGTTTGCTCTATCTTCTGACCTTCTCCAATGTACGGATTGCTTACCATTGCGTGTTCTACTAACCATCTGCCTTTATCATCCAACGACTGAATAATTTCATCAACGCGTTTTTTCAATGAATCGTTGCGATCTCTAATACTTCTTTGTTCCGTTAAGCCTTTCAAAATCTCAATCCCATATTCTCCGGATTCATTTAGTGGCGAGTTCGCAATGGCTTCATCAGGCGATAAAGAAGCGATTCTTTTGTACTCCTTCTTTAAAAAATCAAGAGGAATGTAGGTTTTCCCACCATAATGGCGCAGCAGCTTTTCATCATTTTGGTCAGTATAATAGTGCCCGTATTTTACATTGGAACCTGTGCGATGCACATAAATGGGATCACCAGTTTCGGGATCGATAAAAGCAGGATGTGTATATTTTCCTTCCTGCGTTTGATCTTCAGGAAGTTGGTTTTGTTCGAGCCACTCAATAGCTGGTGGAATTGCAAGTAGAAACTTTCTTTCGCCGGAAAATTCATAAAACTTGAGAAGAAGCATGCAGTTTTTAAACGTCGCCGAAGGCAAAAGACCTGCCGGCTCATAGGTCCTTGCGCTTGCAGCCTTTAACTCCATGTTTAGTTGTTGACTCCAGCCACCGCTGCCATTCTGGGCAACAAGATAAAAATTCATTGCCCGCCTGATCGGATCTAAAAATCGTTGTTCTCCCAGCAGTACATAACATTGAATCAGAAACTGAATATTGTCCCAGGTCACATCATCGTTGAGCGTATAATAGGATGAATAATCCGCGTTTCCATTTTTACTATAATCAAATTTCAAAGGATATCTTTGCGGCCAGCCCCCCAGTGGATATTGGCTTTCAAGGATGAAATTGATCGCCTTATCGAGAGCTGGCTTATAGGTGGGGTCGAGTTTGGTCATGTACATACGAAGCAAATATCGGGCTGCTCCGGAGGTCACCCCATCGTCGAACGTGCTATTGCCATAGTAATGTTGAAATTCTTCGAGCCGCCAGCCATTTTTACCAATGGTGTTATACCACTTCTTTAGAGAACGATCGCCCCCGAAATCAATCATATAATTCCATCCACCCTGATGGCTTTGTCCCCAAATAAGAGCTGCTGCAACTTTCTTTGCGGCTTCATAATAATACGGATTGCCTGTTGTTTCGTAGGCATCCAGAAAGGAATCCCCCATCGTCACGGTTCCAGGATTTTGGACCCAAATCATGGTTTTGCAGGCTTCCATTTCGCCCCAACGTCGAGAAAAATCGGGTAGATAGTACCATACATATCCACCATTATAACTTACTTCTTCAACCATAAAGCGGGTCGCTTTTAGCATGGACTCCTTGGCCTGGACTGTTAGTTTTTTGGTTTGCGCTGAAGTGATATTAATGATGAAAGAAAAAAGGATCAGAAAAAAAAAGCCTTTTAGGTGTTTAGTTTGTCTCATAAGTTTGTAGTTATTATAGTTTCAACTTCCTACTTCTGTTCAGCCTTCACAAGGCTAATCATCAGTGGGTTATTGTATTCCAATTCACATTTTTTTACGTATTCGGTAAATGAAATTTGGTTGTTGTACACAGCTCCTTCCGACCAGGCATTAAGCAACATGTATTCGTAACTATTATTTGCATCGGGACTTACCCGAAAAGTATGGTTCCCTTTGAAATCTTCTATAAAATGATACTCCGGTTTGTATTGGGTTTTAACAATTAAGCCAGCCCCAATGAACGGTAGGCGCCATGCATCACGGTCATCAATATTTTCAGGGTCTTTAATATTTTCCGGACCTGATGAAAGCAACATCCCATTTTGCTGGATGAAAAAGTTTTCCTCGGGTTTTTTGCGTATCCCGCAGCCCATGAGCACTCCGGATTGTTTGGGAAAGAATTGCGTATAAACCACTTTCGATGTGCAGTAGCTTTGTCCGGCATAAGCAGTGTAGTACTGGTTGTATTCGTAAAAGCCATTACCGGTATCCCAGTTCATGGTTTTTATTTTTATGGTCGATCGAAGCGGGCCATTACTGATTACTTCGTAGGCGTAACGGGTGTCCGAAATTTGCCCGGCGTTCCATAACGAATTGGGCGCTAGTCTTTCGTGCGTGGGCGTAAAGCGCGGACGACTTATTTTTTCCGGTTGACCGGCAAATTCGAACAAACAAATGGCACCACCGCCAAAACTAAAATCAACACTTTGAATATCGCTTCCAAAATCTTCATTTTCATATACTACCCCGTAACCATCAAGGTTTTCCATGTACAGGCGGTTCGACATAAGCATCGGTTTGCGTTTTGCAAACACATCGACACTGTTTGCAAACCATATTTTCCATCCTACGTTTTCACTTTCCCAGAATGGCATTTGATGGCGGCAGTAACTACCAATGTTGGCATGTGTGCGGTGCGGGTTCCAACCCCGTATGTTTTCGCCAAAGTAGATGTAAACGGTTTTCTTTTCTTTTGCCTTAATATTCACCTGGAAAAATAGTTCATCCCATATTCCGTCTTTATCAAGGTCATCGAGTTGATGAAAAATAACATGGCCGTTGGTTTCCTTCCGCAATTGATGACCTCCGTTGCGTTCTAAAATTTCCGGGCTTGGCTCATCTGCCGATGGTAGTATCGGGTCAACAACGGTAATCCACATTTCATGAATATCGGGCATTGGAAAGTCATCGCGCGAAATAATAGCCGGACAATTTTCCCTATCAATATTTAACGAATTTTCGATTGTATATTCCAAACGAAGATTTGGCTCAAAGTTTCCTTGTGTGTACCAACTCTTTTGTTGGGAAAATACTCCTGTGGAAATGAAAAGCGAAAAAAATACGATTGTGATGTGTTTCATGTTTAGTGTTTTATTGGTTAAGATAGCAAATTAGTCTGAACATATTTTCAATGTACGTACTGGTAGATATTCCTTTTGTATCTTCGGAAAATCGGAAAGGAGATGTGTCATACTTATCACCATTCTGCGTGCAACTGAAGTCGCCTTCGGTAGGTTGAACAGGGCCATCGCCAATGTATGGGTTTGAATAAGCAAACGTTCCTTCCCAGTAGGGTTTAATTCTTAGGTCATTTATAATCTGTTGGGCATCTTGTTCGATTACCGGATGAATAGTACCACTTACAAATTTTGGAAGTTTCTTTCTTTCAGTTGTTTTTAATGGCGAATTCTCTGATGCTTTTTCCGGGCTAAGCATTTTCAAATGGGCAAAACGATCTTTTAATCTTTGCAGATTAAGCGATCTCATTGAAAATGTGGGCATCCATTGGTTGAGGTGATTATAGTCGGCGAAGTACTTTCCGCTTGTGGCATTTGATCCTGAGCGATGTACATAAAGTGGTTTATTGGTGCCAACTTCAACGCACGAAGGATACAAATCAAAACCTGGCAATATCTCCCGGGGGTAGTATTCCTTAAATTCTTCCGGTAATTTTATTGATTCAAGAAACTGAAGTGCTTCAGGGATACGGGTTAAAAATTTGGTTTCGCCGGTTAATTCATAGTAGTCCATCAGTAAACCGATACACGAATAGGTTGCCCCGGAATAGATTCCGGCAGGTTCATATGTTCTTGCGCCGGTTGGTTTCAAATCTGTTGTAAATTGCCACGACCAGCCGGGTTGTGGTGCGTCTTGCTGCAAGATCATTATACAATTCATCGCTCTTTGGATGGGTTCGAGCAAGCTGGAGTCGCCTAAAAGTTCAAAGCAGGAAACCAGAAAAAGAACATTGTTCCGGTGAACATCGTCATTTAATGTTATGAATGAACTATAATCGGGATGATTATCTTTTTGATAGTCGTTGTTTAAAGGAAAGCGCTGAGGCCACCCGCCAATCGGATATTGACTTTCGAGTACAAAAAGAATTGCCTTTTGAAGTGGTATCTTAAATTGTGCATCATTTTTTTCCTGATACATTCTCAATAAAAAATATGCCGGACCAAAGGTTGCTTCGTCATCAAAGGTTGCGTTTCCGTAATAATGCTGAAATTCCTCAAGTCGCCAGCCATTTTTGCCAATGGTGTTGTACCAATCAATAAGTGATTCTTCTCCTGCAAAGTCGATCATGTAATTCCAGCCCCCGCTATCGAGTTGCCCTTTGATGAGCGCCTGTGCGGCTTTTTCTGCTGCCTGATAATAATACTCATTGCCTGTTGCATGATAGGCATCCAAAAATAATTGTCCCATGGATGGTGTTCCGGGCGCCTGTGTCCATATCATAGTCGGTTTGGCTTCCATTTCGCCCCAACAACGCGATCTGTCAGGCGTGTAATTCCACACATATCCACCATTATAACTTACTTCTTCAACCATAAAGCGGGTCGCTTTTAGCATGGTTGATTTAATCTCTTTTACTAAAGGTTTGTTTTGAGCTGATAACAATTGAAATGAAGTCAGTAAAAACAATGCAAGGATCGCATTTACTCTTTTAGCTTTCATATCAGGTTAGTTTAAGTTGTCAAGTTTAGTTCGTTTTCGTTGTAGTCACATTTCGAATGATAAAAAATCCTTCGGTGCTAATTGCCTCGGCGTAATCTTTACTTTGTAAATAGCTCCCTTAAACCAGGAAACTTTATTTTGCCGAACTCCGATGGAGGTTTGCCCTGAGATTATAGGCATCATTTCGATTTTTCCTTCCAATTCTTTTTCATGATTGACGTAGGTGATCAGTTGTCCCTCGTTCACCACCAAAGCCACATGATACCACTGATCGAGTGGATGCAATATACTTGGGTCAATTAATGCAATATCGTCTTTACCACTATTCAGGTAGGCATCAAAATACCAGTCAGTTTCTGTAGCACGAATTTCAAATAACATTCGGTTATCAGAAACCTCACCAATATGTACAAAACGCTGCTCAAAATTACTTTTACTAGAAGGTTTGAATATTGCTTCAACTGTATAGTTGGATAAATTGTACAATGGTAGAGAGTCTAAAAAAATCGCATCATCAACCCCATCAAAAAATACTGCGCTACCAAAGGGGCTTTCGATTGTCTCGGGAGATCCTAAAATGGTAACAAGCGAAGAATCAGCTTTTAGAAGGTCGGCCATATTCCACTTTAGATCGGAACCAGTAACCAGAGAATTGACTTGGGCTTGAGAATACGTTGGAGCTGTAATAGCAAAAAAAATAGTGAAGATAAGATAAGTTAGAGATAGTCGGTTCATGGTAGTTTAGTTCATGGTATTTCGCTTTTTGGAATTAGAAAGTTAGTAAGATTTTTGCGGTTAGTGGTTTATTTAAAAAAATCCGTCAGAAGTTCTGACGGATTTTTTTATTA
This sequence comes from Sunxiuqinia sp., assembly GCF_055140945.1. Lineage (NCBI taxonomy): Bacteria > Pseudomonadati > Bacteroidota > Bacteroidia > Marinilabiliales > Prolixibacteraceae > Sunxiuqinia > Sunxiuqinia sp. The sequence goes on along the minus strand of NZ_JBSQYS010000002.1, from coordinate 44,152 downwards.
TATCAATTGTTACTTATTGTTGATCAAAACCATATCCATTGGTTATTAGTCCGTCAGAAGTTGCAATTGTTTGAGCATTCATCGGGATCAAGTAGATTGGTGCAGTTCCTGGTACATAACCGATGAAAACATAGTCTGAATACTCAGCTTCATATTCGATTAACCACTGCCCCCATTTTTGTCTTTCATACCCGTCTGCTTCAAGAGCTGTAGCTTCAGCGCCATCCGGATCAATGTGAGTGAACAGACCTTCGATAGCTGTGTTTGTAGCGTAATTGCCATTGTAATCAGCACCGACGCCAGCACCCCCAACGTTTTCCCAATTGTTGTATTGACCTCTCCATCCTGGGTTTAATACTGGATCTTCCATATCTGGAGCCTTAGTTGTTAATCTGTATCCATACATTGATTCTGCGTCAACTTGCTTAGTCCAAACATAGTTTGAGATCACGTTACCGTTAGGGAATTGGTAGTATCCATTAGACTTTAGTCCATTGATCATTTCAGTAAGATCATTACGCAGATCTGCAATCATTTCAGGCAATTTACCATTTCTGATCATATCCCATTTACGAAGACCTTCGCCACCAAACTCCAGCTTTCTTTCTGTAAGAATAGCATCTAACAATGCTTCACCTGATAAGCTATTAATGTAGTTTGTAACTTTCTCTGATTGCATATCCTCAGGAAATGCGCGACTCCGAACTTTGGTCAATTCTGCTTTGGCATTACCTTCTTCACCCAGCACGGCATAAACTTCGGCAAGCATTAAAACAACATCCGACATGCGCATATAGGGGTTATTAACTCCCGACTGGCGTTGCTTTTGATAATAAGGTGGGTTCATGCGGTTTTCATCCCATTTGTTTAAAGCAAGACCACCATTGGTTTTACTTCCTGGCTCTAAACTCAATAATGTTTCTCTACCATTACCCTGGCTCGCTGTAACTGCAACAGTCACGTCACGCCTCAAGTCGTAAGGATCAAAGTCGTTGTAGTAATAGGTTGGATGCATTCTAGCTTGTCCGTAACTTTTGGCTGGATAAGCATTAGAACCACCACCCCCGGATGGGCGACCAAATGCGTATGGACGTTCTGAATATACGCCTTGTGTTTCAGCAATCTCATAAATAGACTCGTCTGATACAACTAAATTAAGCATTTGCTGGAAAACATACTGGAATGGATTTCCAAATTCTTCGCCATTAGGACCTGTTCCTCTTGGATCTGTCTGCACAAGTGTGGCGGAGCCGGGATTAGCAATAACATCTGACAAATATTTCTTCGCTTTTTGATAGAATTGTTGGTAATCGGTACGACGGGTATATACTCCACCACTGTATTCGCTACCAATTTGCTCGAACGAGAGCGTATTTCCATCAAGGTTTTTGTAAAAGTCGGCACCCAAGTCAGTACGACGGGTCGCATAACCACCTGCAAACAAACACAACCTGCCTACAAGTCCTTCAGCATAAGTACGAGTCATTCTTGTTTTAGAAGAAAACTGATTCTCTCCTGCACGGAACATCAATGGGATTACTTCTTCCAGTTTTTGAATCTGATACTCGTAAATTTCATCGCGCGATGTTAATGTTGAGTCGATTTCCAAATTTGAAATTTGATGTGGCACATCGCCATAGTAGCGACAAAGCTCATAATACATTGTTGCTCTTAAAGCAACAGCCTGTCCGTAAATATTCGATAAGTCTGTTGGCTCACCATTGGCTATCCATTCAGGATACAAATCTGTCTCCTCATAGTTGGAGATCAAAATATTACATCTCGCAATAACATCGTAGGCTCTGTCCCAAGCGGGATCACCAAAATCAATGTTAAAACCTGAAGTTCCTCCTTCGTATAGATTTTCAGGAATATGACGTTCCTGAGAAGTATATTTCTCTGGATGTCTTTCCGCATCGGAACTACAAACGGTTAAAGAATAAAACAACCCATTAGAGTGAATTCGGCTATCTCTCCAAACTTCGTAAGCTCCATCCAAATAGGCTGTTGCACCACCCGGATCAGAAAGTACGAATTCAATATCGGTATCAGATAGGGAGGATTGTTCCAAATAATCGCTACACGATGTGTATGCAAACATTGTCCCTACCAACATAAATAAATATAATATCTTTTTCATCATGTTTTAATATTTTTCTTTTAATTAAAATTAAAAATCAACACTTAATCCAAAAGTATAGGTTCTAGATCTTGGATAGGCTCCAAAATCAAGTCCTGGAGTTGGATAAGCACTTGATGTTTCGCGAGTGTTTACTTCAGGATCAAGACCAGAATATCCTGTTATAGTCAATAGATTTCCACCTGTGAAATAAAGTCGCAATCTTTCAATACCTACACTTTGTGTCATCATACTTGGTAGAGTATAACCAACAGTCAACGTATTTAAACGTAGGTAATCAGACTTTTCAAACCATTCTGAAAGAGTCAGACCAAATTCGTGATATGGCAAGTGATATTTAGCATTTGCATTTAAAGCATCCAATGCTTCAGGATCGGTTACAGCAACAAGATCACCAGATGCATCAACATCGTAAACCCGATATGCATCACTAACGAAACCAAGTCTATTAGAACCAAATGTGTTGTCTTTACTTCCGACTGTGTTCAACAGCTTAGAGATATTATACACATGGCCTCCCATCGCATAAGTAAAGTTAGCGCTAAAGTCGACACCCTTATAGAAAGCGCTCAGTCCAAATCCACCTGTATGACGAGGAATAATTTCGCCTAACTCTGTTGCGTCGTCTGGTGTGATTGTTCCGCTTCCGTCAGTATCTTTAATTTTCAATGCACCTGGGAAAATCTGAGAACCAATACTTACTGTGTTACCTTCTGCATCAGTTCTGACTACATCAAATGGATTTGGATAGTTACCAGTTTGGTTAAACCCATCGTAGAATGGCACACCATCTCTCAACATGTATTGTCCTGTACCCTGGTCGTAAATGAAGTCATCTGTCGTATAAAAGCCATCGTACTCATAGCCGATCACTGTACCAACAGGAGTTCCTTCATTAAATAAGAATTCTTTTCTTGGATAAGTAGAAGAAGAGTTCCAGTCTGTTCCGTAATCGGTAATGATTCCTTCCGCCAGTTCTTCAATATTGTTTTTATTATAGTTATAAGTAGCATTCACGCTCAGGCTGAAGTCTTGCTCCCGAATAATGTCTGCTCCCAGCGAGAATTCAATCCCCTTATTGGATGTTTTACCAATATTTTGAAATTGAGTAGTAAATCCTGTAGTAGGATTAACAGGGACTTCACCTAAAAGATCTTTCGTGTTGTTCCAATAAACTTCAAGCGATCCGTAAATACGGGTGTTAAACATACTATAATCAACTCCAAGGTTTCTTGAAATAGTAGTTTCCCATTTCAAATCAGAATTTGGTAAAACTCCTTTTGGATCATAGGTAATAACACCGTTATCAGAAAAATTAACGTCATAAAGGGCGTTCCAAGCATCGTAAGGGATGTTGTCAGCACCAGCCGAACCTACAGACAAACGTAGTTTCAAGTTGTCAAGCCAGTTATTGGTACTTTCAAAAAATGGTTCGTCTGAAACGCGCCAAGCTAATGCTCCAGCAGGAAAATATCCCCAACGGTTATTAGGTGCAAATTTTGATGATCCATCAGCACGCATAGTAGCTGTAAAAAGGTAACGTCCTTTGTACGAATAGTTGAATCGGCCAAAGCCTGAAATCGTAGTTGATGCTACGCCAACATTATTGTAGAAATTAAAATTTGTCTTTGCAATGGTATACTGATCATTTGCAGCATCATAATCTGCAAACTGCGCGAATTGTATCTTCGCCATAGCTGTCTTAAAATCAAAGTTAGCAGGGTATCCTTTGCCATAGATTCTGGTGCTAGTAGATTGAGATTTACTCATTTCGTAACCACCCAAAACAGACATACTATGATCATTTCCTAGGTTTTGAATCTGCCAGTTCAATGTTGTGGAGGAACGATAGCCGTAACCTCTTTGCAACGTTAGTTGCGCTTCTCTGTCCTGAATCCTATTGTTATCATCTGCAAAAGCAACACCTGCATCATAGAACTGATCCTCACCATGTTTTCTATTTGCTGCAAATTCAGTTCTAAAAGTCAACCCATCAACAATATCCCAGTTGATGTATGCAATACCTCTAAATCTATTGTCATAGTTGAAATTCTCAATATCCATTGTTCTGGTATATGGATTGTAAGTTTGATCCAGATTCACATCACCGTTACCAAAACCTGGTGCTTGCGTTAGATCGCCGTGTCCATAGATATATTCGGAATCAATAGGACTAAACAGATAAGCACTTGACAAAAGTGTTCCTCTACCGTTGGTAATGCTTTCTCTTCCTTCTGTAGTAGATTGTACGTAGCCAATATTAAAGCCAATCGTCACGTCATCGTACAGCTCGTGCTCCAATTTAAGAGATGCGTTGTATCGTTTGAAACCAGACTTGATCTTGATACCTTCGTCATCGACCATATTTGCGTTGAACGCGATTGTTGTCTTTTCAGTTGCACTGGATACGCTGATATTGTGTTCCTGTGTCATGGCTGTGCGAAGAAGATCATTGGTATAATCGTGAACTGGTACATTAGCGTAATCAGCGTAATTATTACCGTAAGCAGATCCCAATCCGTAGTAACTCGCCATTGCGTCAGGTGCATTACCACCAAAAGCAGTCATATAGCTCCATTGATGAAGAATATAGTCTTGTGCACTTAAAACGTCATTCGTTTTAGCCGCTTCCTTTGACTGGATATATCCACTGTATGATACCTTGGTTTTTCCCTTTTTGGTATTTAAACCTTTTGTGGTTACGAGGATTACGCCATTAGCACCTCTGGATCCATAAATGGCAGTAGAAGATGCATCTTTCAACACGTCGATTGATTCAATTTGATCGGCAGGAATTTCGTTCAGTGAGCCTCCCGGAACACCGTCAACAACAACCAATGGATCGTTTGATTGAGTGATAGAACCTCCCCCACGAATCCGAATGTTTACATCAGCACCTGGTCTACCATCTTGCGATACGACTGATACACCAGACAGTTTTCCTTGTAAGGCCTGAGCTACATTAGCGACAGGATTCTGTTTAAGATCTTCAGTTTTAATCGAGGAAACAGCACCTGTCAAGTCTTTCTTTTTTACCACACCATATCCAATAGCGACCACTTCTTCCAACCCAATGGTTTCTTCTTCAAGAATAACATCTATGTTTGATCGTCCATTAACGGCCACCTCTGAACTTTTCATCCCTACGAAAGAAAATACAAGAACACCGTCACCTGGAACATTTGTTATATTATACTTTCCGTCGAAATCAGTAATTGTTCCTGTTGTTGTACCTTTTACAAGTACTGTAACTCCCGGAAGTGGAAATCCACCGCCATCAGTAACAACACCAGATACAGATACCACTTGTTGACTAACAGTGTTTACAGGAGTTAAAACGATATGGCGCTCTTTTACAAGAACACTTACGTTTGAATCATCAAAAATCTCAGCAAGAACAGTTTCAACATCCTTATTTTGAATTGATAAATTGACCTTACGATCAACATCAATTAACTCACTATTGTATAAAAAATAATAGTTTGACTGTTCTTCAATTTTCGCTAATACATCCTTTAAAGACGTATTTTTAAGTTCAAGGTTCAACTTTGCAGTTTGCGAGTAGGTTCCTACCGCAAACGTCTGGAAAGTCGTCACCAATACAATCAATAGTACATTACGCATAATTGATAAAGTTTTTTTATATCTCCGAAAAACGGGATATAAGTTAGCAATGTTTTTTTTCATAAATTAGCACTGATTTTAAATTTAACATTTGAACATTAAGTTTTTATTTAAATCGGTGGGAAGTGTTGCAGCACTTCCCTTTTTTATTCTTCTTTTCTCAATTCACAAATTTCTATCATCGATTACTGGTATAGCAATCAATTATTTTCTTTTAAATATGACCTTTGATTTGCCTGAATCTATTTCTGATTTTGGTAAATACTCAACTTTCATTGATGAACTTAACTCAAGCAAGTCGACAACTTGTTGGATCGATTCATTTTCAAAAGTCGTCGTATAGCGATAAGCCAACAGATTTTCATCAGTAATTTCTACTTCCACTCCGTACCAACGTTCCAACTCTCTTGCAACTTCGAGTAATGGAGCATCATCAAATACCAATAAACCTTTTCGCCAGGCAATATATTTGTTCAGGTTTTGATTGATCAGTTCAGTCGATTTTTCATCTTTACTATAACTCAGATGGTCTCCCGGTTTTAGCTTAGCTCGCTTTATACTCTTATTTTCTACACTAATATTCAAATCAATACTTCCTTCTACCAAGCAAACTTCTACCCGGTCATCGCGATTATATGATCGAAAATTAAACTGAGTCCCATGAACTACTACTTCAACATTGTTAGAATAAACTTTAAACTCAGAGTTATCCATTTTTGCAACATCCAAAAATGCTTCTCCGTGGAGTTCAATATTACGGTTGGCTGATGAAAACGGTAAGTTATATTTAATTGTTGTTCCTGCATTAAGCCAGACGTTACTACCATCGGGTAGCAGAACCTTTGATCGGGTTCCTACGGGGCAAACAACCTCTTGTACTGATTGTACAATTTGCTGTTTAGCATTTAAGGGCTCTGGGCGATTGTTGATTTTAGAAATACTCCAGATGGTAACTAATAATAAGGGTAAAATTAAAATCGCAGCAACACGACTGAACTGCTCATATAGTCGGAAAACTTTTCGGCCTTTTTGAATCTGTTTTTTCACAAAGGAATATGCTCCATCGGTATCTACTTCGTCTTTTTGTAGATACAACAAATGAGCTTTAATGAGTTTATCTTCATCTGAAAGTTTGGCATGCTCCTGAACAGAACGTTCATATTTTTGGTTCGTAAGTAACGAATTCTTCTTTTTCATTGATCAGTTAGGTTTCAAGCAAGCAACTATTTACTCTTCCAATAATTAATACAAATGAAAAGGCACACACACGTACGCAAATGTTATTTTTTATTAAAAGTTTTTTAGAATTCCGAGTAAGAATAGCAATCCAACGTAGTCTTTCAACTCGACCCGAAGAATTCGTAAAGCTTTACTGACCTGAGTTTCAACGGTTCTCTTCGAAATATCAAGCTCATTAGCGATCTCATCGTTAGAATCTCCCTTAAAACGACTTTTTATAAATATTTCGCGACAGCGATCAGGCAATTTGTCTATTGCTCTCTTTATTTCTCCCTGAAGTTCTTCTGAAATATAAATATCGGGATCATAAAGAATGTCCTCTTCCACCTGTGCCCTGATATATTGATGAACCTTTTCCTTGATACCCTCACTTTTCAGATAGTTAAAGGCTCTGTTTTTAATGCATGTGAACAGGTAGGGCTTTAACGAATCAGCAGAGTTGATCTTCAATCGGTCTTCCCATAATTGAACAAAAAAGTCCTGAACAATCTCCTCGGAGTCAGGTCTATTTAAAATAATTTGATTCGCGTATAACACCAATCCTGCATAATAAAAACGAAACAGCAACTCAAAGGCGGTCTCGTCACCAACCTTAAAGCGCTCAATAAGAGTACGTTCGTTGATATTTTCAATTTTTTGCATCGGCCAAAAATAAGAGTTCGAAAATAGGCTAATTAAACTGAATTACAAAAGGCTGAAACTGCACTCAAACAGAAAGCTATTCTTCCTCATTCGACATCGCCTAAAAGTCACTTCGCTTATTTCTCGTTAGGAACTTATGAAAGAAGTAGATAAAGTACACAGATCAGTTCTTATTTTTTCCAAATCAGCCGCACCCGCCACATTTGTCGTCGCTACATGAACTACTTTTATTTTTGAAAAAATACTTTTTAACCAGAAAAAAAAGGGCTGCTGCAACAATGAGATAAACCAATATTTCCTGAAATAGTGCCATAGTTTACATCCTCCAACAATTATGCCAACAGCTGATATGCGATCATGGCAACGATATAGGCAAAGCCACTCATAAATCCGAGCTGGATAAGGGGCCATTTCCAACCATTAGTTTCTTTTTTCACGATAGCAATCGTACTCATGCATTGCAGTGCAAAAGCATAAAAAAGAAGCAAAGAAATTCCCGTCGGGAAATTAAATAGCTTACGCCCGGTTCTCAGGTTAACATCTTCCGACATGCGTTGTTTGATGGTTGCCTCTTCGTCGTTTCCAACACTGTAAATCGTTGCTAAAGTTCCTACAAAAACCTCGCGTGCAGCGAAAGAACTGATTAGGGCAATTCCAATTTTCCAATCGTACCCCAAGGGGCGAATCGCCGGTTCGATAGCTCGGCCAACAGTGCCAATATACGAGTGCCTTAACTGATACGAAGCAATAGCGGTCTCAATATCCGGCTCAGAGAGTTGGTCACTTTGTGATTGGTTACGTACAATTTCTTCGGCATGATGAAATTCATCAGAATAGCCATTGGAAGCTAAAAACCACAGCACAATTGAAATGGCTAAAATTATCTTTCCGGCAACAAGCACAAAGCTTTTGGTTTTTTCGATAACCGTATAAAGTACATTCTTCAACAGGGGTAATTTATATCCCGGCATCTCAACCACAAAGAAAGTACGAGAGCGGTTTTTAATTATCTTATTAAGAACGAATGCCGCAAAAACAGCCATACCGAATCCTAACACATACAACCCCATCAGAGTCAGTCCCTGTACGTTGAACCCGAGAACGGTTTGGTCGGGAATCACCAATGCAATAATGATCAGATAAACCGGGAGACGTGCTGAGCAAGTGGTAAATGGAGTAACCAGAATGGTAATCAGCCGTTCTTTCCAATTTTCAATGTTTCGAGATGCCATGACGGCTGGAATTGCACACGCTGTTCCGGAAATCAGGGGGACAACACTTTTTCCACTTAATCCAAAACGGCGCATCACCCGATCCATTAAAAAGACGATCCGGCTCATGTAGCCACTTTCTTCCAAAATTGAAATAAACAGAAATAGAAAAGCGATTTGTGGTACAAAAATGACAATTCCTCCAACTCCCGGAATCACTCCTTCTGATAATAAATCAGTCAATGCACCGGCGGGCAAAGTATCTTTTGTCCATTCGCTAAAACGAGAAAACGACTGATCTATAAAATCCATCGGGATGCTGCTCCAATTGTAGATGGCCTGAAACATCAACAACATGATCATGAAAAAAACAACATAGCCCCAGAATTTGTGGGTTAAAATACGATCCAGGACTCCACGCCAGTCTTTTGCTTTTGTGATATCAACCTTGTAGGCTTTCTTCAGAATTTTATTGATAAACAAGTACCGTTCAATGGTTTCCTTTTGCTGCAAGCGTTTTATTTCTGACGTATTTCTCTCTGAATATTCGTTAACCGGAAGTAGACTTTCATTAATTTTCAGCAAAGGCTCCCCCTGCGAAACAACCAACCAAAGTTGATACAAGTCTTCTCCCCGATAAGCATCTTCAAGTTTCGAAAAATAGCTGGGATCAATCTTTCGAAGATCGACACACCCGGTGGTATTCAATTGCTTATAATTTGCGATTGTTTCTTTGAGTTGCTCAATGCCAACGTTCTTTCTTGAGCTAACAAGTACAATTTTTGTATTCAAATTCTTTTCCAACAAACCAATATCGAGCGAGATTCCGCGCCTTTCAATCTGATCGGCCATATTGATAACAAGAACTGTTGGAACATTTAAATCTTTAATTTGAGTAAAAAGTAACAGATTCCGTTTCAGATTCTCCACATCGGTCACCACCACTGCTAAATCAGGATAATCCTGGCTTTTCGGATTAAGTAGTAATTCAACGACCAACTGTTCATCGGCCGACGAGGCGTTTAAACTGTACGTCCCAGGCAAATCTATAACGTGAGCCTTATCTCCGTTAGGAAGTTTGCAGACTCCTTCTTTTTTCTCAACGGTGATACCCGGATAATTGCCGACTTTCTGTTTTAAGCCAGTGAGTAAATTGAAAATTGAAGTTTTACCGGTGTTCGGATTCCCAATTAATGCAACCTTGATTGTTTTGCTCATGCACTTTTACGCAACTTTTGAAATTTCGATCAACTCAGCAGTCTCTTTACGGATAGCTAAAAAATTGCCGTTTACATTTAAAAACAACGGATCATTAAACGGGGCAACCTGAATGAGTCGCACTTCATTACCTGGCAAACATCCCATTTCCTGTAATTTTACGGGAATATGATCAACCGAAAAATTCGTTATAATACCTATTTCTCCCGGCTTGAGATTAACAATTGTATTAATGATATTGGTTTTCAACTCTTCTAACATCTTGCGATTTCCCTTCTTTATATATTCCAAATGCAACTTACAGACTCACACGATTAAGTATACCTGTACTTTTCCTTCTGACAATTAACACAAAAATAGGGTTTCACGTGTCAACAGGCAATCCCCTTTAATGGTGATATTTGATCTAATTACAGTCGTATATTTTTCTCCTATCCCTTTTTGTTGTGATTACAAAAAACTAATTCGTATGCCATATGAGTAGTGCGAATAATTTGGTGTCATGTTTTGAGTCTTTAACAATTTGTGATAGAAGCGAAACCGAAAACATCAAATAGGTCCGTGACCTCAATTCGTGTTTTGGGTTTCAATAAGCTGGTATTTCGTTATCACTTCCTGCAATTTTTTTTTTGCTGATTAATTTTAAAATGCGATAGCCTCAGTCTGAAAATACACTCATTGACAAAATGACCGAAGAACTTCTTCCCCTATTTTACTGTCAGTGTATTTTGGGTAACCGACTTTATCGATTCAGAAAAACGTAATTTAAACTCCTCTGCATAGAAATTTGCACAGCTATCACCTTTTCATATTTTTGCAAAAAAAAAGCAAATGAGCTGCAGGCTAGCGAGGAAAGAGATTGAAGCCATAAAACCAACTAACATACTCCCACAAACACCATTTTGGGGGAGAGTAAAAGGTGATCAGGGATTTCAACCCAAAGGTTTCGAAATAAATGTGTCAAAGAAGTTATTAAATCCGGCGAAAAGTGCGGATGAACGAATAAAGGAAGATGTATTGGTTCTGATAAAGTACATCAATGACACTCATTGTTTTGCCTACGTTCCGTATGGTCCCAAGTTGGAACCCACCTTTGAAAACCAAGGTGTATTTCTTGAGAAATTATCTGAATTACTGGGAAATCATTTACCTACAAATTGCATCTTCATCCGCTATGATTTAATGTGGCAGAACCAGTGGTCACAGGAATCAGACTACTTCAGCAATCCTGATTTTTGGCAAGGACCGCCAGAAAGCAACATTCAGGAATTCAGGATAAACTACAAAACAAATACGTGGAACTTACGCAAAAGCCCGGTCGATATATTACCCAAGAATACCTTTCTTTTAAATTTGGATAAAACTGAAGCTGAGTTACTGAGTAATATGAGATACAATACCCGCTATAACATCAGGCGAGCCAATAAACAGGGTATTTCGATAAAAGAATATGGTATCGAGCATATTTGCGATTGGTACAAACTATACTCCGACACGGCGATCCGGCACAATATCCCGCTACAGAGCGAAGAATACTTTGCCAATATTTTCAGAAATCAGGACAATCGCGAAAATGGGGTTCACATTAAGATGTTGATGGCTGACTTCGATGGGGAATTTTTAGCATCGATGTTTTTAGTATTGTCTAAAAACCGGGGTACCTACCTGTACGGAGCTTCATCGACCGAAAAAAACAACCTCATGGCAAGTTACGCTCTTCAATGGGAGGCAATACGGATAGCTAAAAAATGGGGCTGTACAGAATATGATATGTTTGGATCGGCTCCCAATTTAGATCGAATGCATCCCTTACACGGCGTACATATTTACAAAAAAGGATTCGGTGGCTACTTATACCATCGAATGGGATGCTGGGACTATCCCTACCTTTCCGAAGAATATGAAATGATTAAAATGAAAGAAGCCAGCAACTGAAACTTGCTATGATCTTATAGTTTTTCGAAATATTTCACCCACAAATAATCAGACATATCCAACGGTGTATTAATTACAAACGCCCCCATTAAAATAACTTTATCAGCTTTAAAAAACTCTTTAATCCTTTTCGACTGGGTCACAATAAAATCGTGACTTTCATCAAACAGGATATCCATCACTTTAGGTTCTGGCTGTTCTTTGGGAATAACATCAAGTTTGGGAGCCAGCATTTGCTGAATTCGTCCCTGCTGAAAATCATCAGGGTCAATTTGATCTGGCATGCCTTTGTGCTGCAACAAACTTCGGTATGCTCCAAAAGCTGCTCCACACGACAAGGTATCACGCTTTTGCCCGTGCCGGTGAACAAATCCAAGGCTTTTTTCATCGATAGCTAAGTGCGGGCCAAAAAAGACAAATGCTGTTCCTCCGTCAGGTATGTGATCGCCGAAAGCATTGAACCCGGTAATTCCGGTAAACGGATATCCGGCCAATCCACCAATTAAAAACACATTATTAAAATAGCTGCGTACTTTTTCAATGACTACGTTATTCAATTCATCGGGGCACAACGAAACTGCAGCAATGGTGTTTTCGATCTCCAATCCGAACTCATGGATCATTCGCTGATAGTATTCGTCCAACACCTGATCGTAAGGTGCGGCCTCAGGAAAAAGTGCTCTGATTCTATCTTCAACTATACTCATATTTATATTTTTACCCGGTTGTTCCTAAAGCGTTTGCAATGGCATTCACACACTGAAGCAATACAAATAAATGTTCAGACTCATCGTTGGTTTGTTTTTTTCTGCTACTCCGCCATTTTTTCAACAAATCAATTTGAGCGTCATGCAAATTATTCATCGCTTCGGCACGCAAAATTGTCGAATAATAATGATTTTTGCGTCGTTCCTTAAATGGTTTTTGAAGCATATCGGCCAACATGGCCTTTGTTAAATCAAACTCTTTGCGAATCTTGTTCATCATCCGCTCCCGAATTGCTTCATCTTCTACTAAAGCAGCATACTTATCCATAATTCGTTCGTCAGTTGCTGCAATACTCGAATCCAGGTTTGTTATTACATATCGTACAAACGGATCATACTTGACTAGTTTCAGCAACTTCTCATATTCATCAGTCTTTTGGGTTTTCAGCTCATTTAAAGTTGAACCTACACCATACCAGCTGGTAATATTGAACCGAGATTGCGCCCAACTGAATACCCATGGGATAGCACGTAAATCTTCCATTGTCCGCTTTCCGGTTCGCCGGGCCGGACGTGAGCCAATCTTGCTGGATTCGATCACATCAATTGGTGTCGCTTCAGCAAAAAAGTGTATAAAATCGGGGTCACTAATTAAATCGCGATAAAACTCCCGACCACGAATTCCCAGCTGATGAAACAATCCTGCAACTTCCTCATTTTCTTGGGACTGATTCGCATGCAATATGGTTTGAGCAGTAACACTTGCCAACATCAACTCCAAATTATAAGCAGCATTCATTTTATTGGCATATTTACGCTCGATAGTTTCCCCCTGCTCAGTAATCCGCAATTTCCCATTGATTGCCCCATGCGGCAATGTTTTCACAAACCAATGCGACGGACCGGCTCCACGGCTGATACTTCCTCCTGTTCCATGAAAAAAGCGAATGAGAACACCATGCTTCTTTCCAACCTCGGAAAGACGCTGCTGCGCTTCATGTAAAAACCAGGAACTTGCCAGTATTCCACCATCCTTGTTACTATCGCTGTAACCAATCATCACATCCTGATAGAGATCATCTGCCTGATCCCGCTTCTGTTGATATTTCAAACTGTTGATGACCACCGGATGACTGAGATAGTCATCCAGAATTTCGGGACTGGCTAATAAATCTTCAATGGTTTCGAATAGAGGCACAACAGGCAATTTGGCTGCCAATAGATCACCATATTTCAGGGTCATTCCAGCTTCTCGCATGAACAGGTAAACAGTTAGCAAATCCTCAGCGTTGCGAGTCATGCTTATAATAAGTTTGCCCAATGAACGGGTGCTGTATTTGTCAATGTGGTTGCTCACCACCTGCATGCTTTCAATCACATTTCGAGCTTCTTCGCCAGCCTCAGAATGATCGACCAAAAACGGACGATTAACCTTTAATTCGGTATCCAAGAAAGAGCGTTTAGCAACCTGCGAAGCAGTTAGCTCACTACCTTCATCCTGTCCCAAGGAGGATACGACAAGTTGTGACAATGCTTTCTCATGATATTCGCTGTTCTGGCGGATATCCAATTGGGCCAAATGAAAACCAAAAACCATTAATAGTCGCTTACATCGCCCAACATCAACCTGGGCAATTTCAAGTAATCCACGATTTTGTAGCTCAACAAACAAGACATCCAAATCTTGTATTAACTGATCAGAATTTTGGTAGCTGGTTGGTCTGTTTTCAAGTTCCAGTGTGTATTCCTGACTTTGGTTGATTGGTATTTTATTCAATAAAAGTAACACATAGGCTTTAAATAGTTCGCTTCTATTCTCTTCCAAAACCGACTCACCCGAGCGTCCCAACTCTTTCGCCATCTGCTGTACCCGATCGACAAACGACGAAGAAACCTCCTTACTATCGATATAGATGCTCAGTTTTTGAGCTAAAAGAAGCAGTTCCTGACGGACAATTATAAAAGCATGAATACGCAGTTTATTAAGTGTCATTTTTGTTGTTTCAGCGGTAACCAACGGGTGTCCATCCCGGTCTCCACCAACCCAATTACCAAAGGACAAACCCGGTAACAGCTCCATGTTATTCAACAAACTTTCATCGAATTCAGATTCCTTCCAGGCTTGTCTCAGGCGTTTATCCAACAGGACAACAACCTCGGGCAGTACATTCGTCAGATAGTGCAAGATGTTGTCCAGCTCTGACTCAATGTGCGGTTTTTCAATATAAATCTCGCCAATATTCCACAAGCGATGCAGTATCTGCTTAATTTCATCGCGAATATCCCCTTGCTCAATGCGAGTGTACATTTGATTTTCGCGCTTCACCAAAAGCAAGTATAGCTTCCGGTATTCCTGTAAAACAACCGAACGTTTTGCTTCGGTGGGATGTGCTGTTAACACAGGCTCAATCATGATGTTGGGGAGTATGGCCAAAATCTGCTTTTCGTCAACTCCTTTTTCCTTAAGCATCTTGAAATTAGTAGCCCACAAGCCATTTACCTTGCTCATGTCCTCTTCTTCTTTTGCCCGACGACTTTGCACTGCTCCATTTACCTCAACAAGATTCAGTAACTGAAAACACATCGACAACATGTGAATATAATCATTACTCAGCAATACATCTTTCGGAGGCTTTTGAGTTGAATTGATCCAGGGGATATGAGGAACTATTTTCTGCGCTCCACTTTCCGTCAGAACCTGGGCAAAGCTTTGCAGCAAAAAACTAAGATCATTGTAAGGTTTTCCAAGTGCTTGTTTTACTTCTTCGAAAACAGACTCCATATTTTGACTATTTTATTTTCAGCAGTTAAACAGACTGAAGCATTGAACAGTTCAAAAAAAGGACGAAGGAGTCTTAAAAAAGTCAAACCCGTGTATGCGCACTCACCTGATGAGCTTGCGTACCGATAATAATAACAGACGGCATAGGTGGATCAACAGTTGTCAGATAGGACTCAATCTCACCCAGTGACGATGTAAACAGTTGCTGATCGGGATGACCAACCCGACTGACAATTTGCATCGGAGTTTCAGCCGGGACGTCCCGAATTAGTAATTCTTTAGAAAGAAGAGTGAGGTTTTTTAGTCCCATATAAACCATAACAGGAGCATTCGCTTTAATCACCGAAGCCACCTCATCAATATTATCAAAACCACCTCTCCGTTTGTGTCCGGTATAAAACATGGCCATGCTATTAGCATTGCGCAAGGTTACCGGAATATGAAAACAAGTGGCAGCAGCGAGTCCGGCAGTAATCCCCGGAACCACCTCAACATTCAGGTCCTCCTGCAAACAAAACGCAAGCTCCTCGGCCCCACGACCAAAAATAAATGGATCGCCTGCTTTTAAGCGCACCACGCGTTTGCCTTCATTGGCAAATTGCTTCAGCCGACTGTGAATATGATCCTGCCTCTCGGTTTGATGCTGGCCATCCTGGTAATGTTTGCCGGCATAAATTCGTTCGGCATTTGGGTTGGCTGCCTCTAATATTTCGGTGCCATGCAAGGCATCATACAAAATCACATCAGCCTGCTCCAATCGCCGAACAGCACGCACCGTGAGCAATTCGGGATCGCCCGGCCCGGCACCAACAATCGAAATAAGGTGAGTGCGTTTATTGTCTGGCTGAAAGCCCTTTATATGCTCGGTGGATTTTGGCATTTACTAAGTGTACTGATTGGTTTATAACAATTCGCTAATTGATGTTTGATACGCTGATCTTAAAATTCATGATTAACCGTTCCGAGATAATCCATAGGGCTGGGAAATTTGAATTGATAATTCAACATCCGAATTAATTTACTACTATCAACCAACTTAAACGGCGATTTTTCATTATTAAATGGTGGAGCTGAAATCCCGGACACAGCTGACGCCCGTTCGTAAAACTCCTGTCGAGTAGGATGAATCGGGCTGCACGCATTGAACGTTTCGCCCCAAACTTCATCATCAATAATTTTAATGATAATCTGTAAGCAATCATCCAAATGAATCAGGTTGACAGGCTTGGTTCCGCTAATTGCCTTTTTCTTTCGACTCAGGAATCGAGCCGGATTCCGGTCAGCTCCAATCAGCCCGCCAAAACGTAAAACGGTCGCTTCGAAGTTCTGATTTTGGGTTAACAGATATTCGGATAAAACCAAGGCTTTACCCGATGGCTTATCCGGCAGTAAAACGTCCTCTTCAGCCACCCTCCCATCCAATTCATTATAAACCGAAGTGGACGAAATAAACAGCACTCGTGGAACTTTGTATTCCTCTAAAAAACCCACTAACTGTTTGATTTGAGCCGGAAAAATAGTCTCAATAAATTCTACCCGCCGTGGAGGAATCGCAACAATAACCAGATCAGTATCAAAAAACGAAGGATTCTTTAATTGAACCTTATCAGCATCTAAAACCAGTCGATAAGGTTCTATTCCGGCAGACGCCATTTTTTTCAATTTCGATCGGGTCGTTACCGATCCTTTCACCTGAAAACCTTTCGCCAAAAGCTTCTCGGCCAAGGGAAACCCCAGCCAACCACATCCGAGTATGGAAATTCGTTTCATCTTAATTGTATTACTCTATGATAATATTGTGTTTGGGCTTCGGCTCATTCAACTTTTCGGTGATTCGCTTAATCGCATATTTCACAAACGAAAGCTCTTCTTGTTCCGAAGATTCCAGTACCAAGTTAGGAAATTCGGCCCAGGCAGCCTGTGCCGTGCGGTCTCCATTCGCTAAAACAGGTGCCTTAGGCGCAGGAAAATTCCCCGATGCTTTATAGCTTTTAATATCGCTTTCGTTAAAAAACAAGTACCCGTCAAAAACTTCGTTTAATAAAATTTCTACAGATGTATTTTTATAGACCTCAACCGACTGCCAGTTAACATTCTGACCATCAAGCAACTCAGGCAATTGATTAAGCGATTTATTTCCTCTCAGATAAATCACTTTTGTTCCATTGCTTTGTGCAATAATCAGTTCGGCCAACGAATAAGCATTGGATGATACAGGACGCAATACTTTTACACCACACCTGGACAAAATGCCTTCCTGCTTTTCCGAAAGGCAATACACCACATCATCCTTTTTCATTCCTATTTTATCAGCAAAACGCGAGAGCCAATGCGCAGCGTACGAGCTGGTTACCACCCACTTTTTATCGACATCCCGCAAATGTTCAAAAAAACGAATGTCGGGTTTACGGTAATTGATTCGAACGAGTGGTTGCTCAATAAAACGAATTTGTTCGCTAATCAGCCATTTGCGAGTTAAGGCTGATAATTTTTTTCCTACAAATATTGCCGGTAATTCCATATTTTCAATGTCTAAAATCTCTTCCTTCTTTTGTTTCTTTCACGTATTCTTTCCGGATAACGAAATCACCAAAACCTTCTCCTTTATTCCTGTTCTTGGCATAGTCTGCTATAATGGGGCGCAGTTCGTTCAGTATTTCTTCTTCCGAAAGAGTTTCTTTGTAAAGGGTATTCAATCTTGTTCCGTTGAAGTTCCCTCCCAAATAGAGGTTGTAATGCCCGAGCGATTTTCCGATAAAACCAATCTCGGCCAGGTAAGGGCGTCCACAACCATTGGGGCAGCCTGTCATTCTTATAACAATCTCTTGTTTTAAAAGATCGTGCTCTTCTAAAATTGATTCGATTTTGCCAACCATTGTTGGTAAGTAGCGTTCTGCTTCGGCAAAAGCCAAACCACATGTATTTAGCGCCACACAGGCAATTGTGTTCTGGCGTAAGCCTGATAGTTGAACCGGCCATACCTCGTACTTTTTCAGAATACGGCTGACCTTGTCTTTTTCGGTGGTGTTGCCAATTACCAGGTTTTGGTTTCCGGTTAAAATGAACTGAGCATCCTCTACTTTTTCGGCTACTTCGCGTAAAGCTGTCTTCAATTTTAACGAGTCGGTGTCTTTTACGCGTCCGCCTTCGATAAACAGATTCAGGCTCCATTTGCCATCAGTTCCTTTTTTCCATCCATAACGATCGCCATTACGGGTGAACGTAAAAGGTTTGGCTGGCTGTAGTTCGTACCCAAGGTACTTGTTGACTTCGGCTTTAAACCAGTCCAATCCCAAGCGATCAATTGTATATTTTAAACGAGCTTGCTTCCGGTTCTGTCGATTTCCGTTATCTTTTTGTACTAAAACCACTTTCTCAGCCACATCAACTGCCTGTTCGGGAGTACAAAAACCAATTACATCAGCCAAGCGAGGATAGGCTTCCGGTATGCCAAAGGTCGATCCAAAACCACCGCCGGCGGTTACATTATAACCGACTAATTTTCCTTTTTCTTCGATAGCGATAAATCCCAAATCCTGAGAGAAAATATCAATATCGTTATAGGGAGGAATAGCCACACCTATTTTAAATTTACGTGGCAGGTAACGAACACCGTAAATCGGCTCAACTTCCTGTTTGCTGTCGGCTACCTTTTTTTGGTCGAGCCAAATTTCGTGATAGGCAGTTGTGCGTGGCGTTAAATGTGCCGAAATATCGTCGGCTAATTTATAAACCGTTGCATGCAGGCCCGACTCACCCGGATTGGCGTGCGACATCACATTTCTATTCACATCGCCACAAGCGGCAATCGTGTCCAACAAGCCTTCGTTTATTCCCTGAATAGTTGCCTTCAACTTGGTTTTAATAACACCATGCAGCTGAAACGCCTGACGTGTGGTTAGTTTCAATGTGCCATTGGCATGTGTATCAGCCAGCTTATCCATTTGCAACCATTGTTTGCCCGTGGTAACCCCTCCCGGAAGCCGAACACGAATCAAAAATGAAAATGCCGGTTCCAGCTTCTGACGCTTTCGCTCTTTCTCCTGATCCCGATCATGTTGTTGGTAAATACCATGAAATTTTGAAACCTGCGTGTCATCATCAGCAATTGCTCCCGTTACCGGATCAGCCAGGCTTTCTTCCAGCGTTCCCCTTAGGTAGTTGCTGTCGTATTTTATTTTTTCAACCTCACTTAATGTGCTCCAATCTATTACTTCGCTCATATCTTTTAAATTCTTTGTTCCTTATTCTTTCTTCTCAATTCTTGACTCTTGATTCTCGGCTCTTTATTCTTGACTCCAGCCATCCTAATACACATCAGCCATAAAGCGTTTTTCTTTCTTCAGCTTTTTGAAATAGGCACGAGCCTTTTTATCAGTCATTCCTCCTTGTGTTTTAATAATGTCTAACAGGGTAACCTGAACGTCGCGAGCCATGTATTTCATATCGCCGCACAGGTAAAAGCTCGCTCCGTTTTCAAGCCATTTAAACACTTCCTCCTGCTGTTGCTTCAGTCTGTCCTGGACGTAAACTTTTTCTTCCTGATCGCGCGAAAATGCCAAATCAATTTTCTCCAGATAACCTTTTTTTAAGTACTTCTGCCATTCAACCTGGTACAAAAAATCAGACGAAAAGCGACGCTCGCCAAAGAACAACCAGCTTTTACCTTTTTGGTTGGCAGCCTCACGTTGTTGTAAGAACGCACGATAAGGAGCAATACCAGTTCCTGCGCCAACCATAATGATCGGATTTCCATTTTCAGCAAGTCTGAAGTTTGGATTTTTATCAATGTAAATAAGGGCAGTTTCATCCACCTCTAACCGATCGGCTAAAAATGTTGAGCAAGCACCATAACGCTCACGGCCCTTGTTTTCGTAACGTACACGCGAAACAGTTATGTGCACTTCATCTTCAACCGACTCTTGACTTGACGAAATACTATACAAGCGCGGAGGAAGCGGACGAAGAGTTTCTAAAAATTCGGTCGCGGTCAGCTTTGCCGGAAACTCATGTAATAAATCCAGCACATCGTGTCCGTATAAATAGTGATCTAGCTTATCTTCATGCTCTACAATCTCCTGAACTTTTTTCAGTCCGGTTTTCTCAGCATACTTTTGAATGACATCCCGGGTTAATAGTGTAATTTCGTAATGATGCTCCAACGCTTCATTGAACTGTAATTTTCCGATTCGGGTTTCCACCACCTCATTATTAATTACGCCTAACGACTTGATGATGTCTTTCACCAATTGCGGTGGGTTTTGCGCAATTACGCCTAGAGCGTCGCCCGGCTCATATTTTATACCGGAACCTTCAAGCGACAATTCCAGGTGGTACACTTCTTTATCAGAATCACGTCCGGTTATGCGAACTTTATCAAGTACGGTTGATTTAAATGGGTTCTTTTTTGAGTAGGCATTCTCTTCGGATTTCGTTTCCGTAGGTTGAATAGATTGTGACGAAGCTTTTGGCTGTAACTTACCTAATTCGACCAACACATCATCAGTCCATTTGGCGGCGTCTTCCTCATAATCTACGTCACATTTTACAATTGAAACCAATTCGTTTGCTCCTGCTTTTTTGAAGGCCTCGTCAATATCAACTCCGGTTTGGCAAAAAAGCTTATAACTTTTATCACCCAGAGCCAAAACTGAATAATTTAAACCCTCGAGCTTCGGAACTCTTTTCCCGGTAACAAACTCGTGAAAATCTTCAGCCATTTCCGGTGGTTCTCCCTCTCCATGTGTACTAACAATAACCAGCACATTTTTTTCGTCTTTCAATTGCTTAGGTTTATAGTCGTCCATGGGTTTGGTAACACATGCTATATTTTGAGCCACTGCCTTTTCGCAAAGCGTTTTAGCCAAAGCTTCACTTCTTCCGGTATGTGTGCCATACAGAATGGTCAGTGGTAATTTTTCTACTGATTCAGTTGCAGCCTCAACCGCCACTCCCTGGGGTGTTACGCCAGCAGACACTGCTCCTGCTAATCCTTGAAAATAACCACTCAACCAAGTAACCTGATCGGGTTGAATACCTTGTGTCAGGTCCTGCAAAGCTTTCAGTTGAGCTTCATTCAATGGGGATAATTTAATACTCATTTCTTCTGGTCTTTATCTGTTTTAGTTTCTAAAAATTCTTTGATCTCGTTTCTGATTCTGATTGATGAATAAACATCTTTCGCATTTGAGCTGACGGCCACCCGAATGTTCTCGTTTTGGTAGATGGCCGGTGAAACAAATTGGCAGAGTGCCGGATTATCATGAATGTTGACAAGTACTCCAGCTTCACGTCCATCTTTCGCAATTTGAGCATCCAACTCGGGGTTGTTTGTACATGAATAAAACATCAGGTAGCCATTCAAATCACCTTTTTCGTAAGCTTTTTCGCGATAAGGGACATCGCTGTTTTTAATATCGTCACACACTTGCAGTGCAATTACTTCCAGATAAGCATTAAAACGCTTCAGAATTTTAATCTTGTTCCAGGCCGACTGATCTCCCCCGATGATCAGGATCTTTTCGCCGGCAATGTTAACTGCAATAGGTAGGTAATTCTTTTCCATGCCTTTTAAATTTGATATTCGATGTCGGAGTCATCAATTTTTCCGAACTTAACTTTATTCCACGTGCGTTCGTGGAAATAATACAAGATCATCTTTGTAAACAACTCAACACCTCCAATGGTCACAGCATACTCTAATTTTCCAACAACCAACCATGCAATCATTATCGTGTCGATGGTTCCAACCATTCTCCACGAAATTGTTTTTACGACACTGCGATATGCTTTTTCTCTCATACTCAATTGATGTTATTTTATCTAAAACCATAAAAAAAGCCCTTCTGGATTTCAGAAGGGCTTTACTATGATTGTTATATCACACTATATTATCATCTAATTTTTCCCTTCTGTATAAGAAATCCACAACACATACACATCATCATGTTACATGTTACACACATCATTTTATATACAGAAGTTCTAAAATTCATCGATTCAATTTTTCGTTTGCTTAACGCCTCAAATGTAGATACATATTTGAAAAAAGCCAAAAAAAATACTTCCTTTTTTTTATTCAATCTAAATAAGGATAGATAAGTGATTAATTTCTAATTTGTTCTGATTATAAATTAATGTAAATTATTTCTTAAAAACTTCAAATTGTTATTTTTGTGCCGAAATATTTTATAAAATGAAAAAACCAAGTGCGTGTAATACAATAGAAGAGATTAGAAATGAGATTGATCACATTGACCATTCCATCCTCAAACTACTAGCCAACCGCCAGGAGTTTGTTGAAGAAATTGTCAAATACAAAACCGATCAGGACTCAGTAATTGCGCAAGACCGCCAAAACGAGGTTTATGCCCAGCGACGCGAATGGGCGAATAATCTGCAATTGAATGCTGATTTTATCGAGAATATTTTCAAGCAATTAGTACAGCACAATATTGAAAGAGAACTCAAACTTTTGAAAAAATAAACCATAAAGACTTAAAAATGTACAAAAAAGATATTAAAGTACTGGACTGCACCGTTCGTGATGGCGGACTGATGAACAAGTGGCAATTTGATGACGCCTTTGTAAAAGGAGTATATGACGCATGCGTTGAAGCAGGTGTTGATTACATGGAAATTGGTTACCTGAGTAGCGAAAAAGCCTTTGACCGAAAAGAAGTTGGGCCATGGAAATTTTGTGCCGACAAAGACTTACGACGCATTGTCGGTGACAATAATACAAATCTGAAATTATCGGCAATGGCTGATATTGGCCGGATTGACTTTGACGACATCCCGCAAGCCAGCGAAAGCCTGATCGATTTAATTCGCGTTGCCTGTTATGTACACCAAATGGATAAAGCGATTGAACTAGCACACCACTGCATGGATAAAGGTTATGAAACAACGATCAATTTAATGGCTGTTTCTAAAGTTAGTGAACATGATTTGGATGAAGCATTGACTGATTTTGCCGCATCAAGAGTTCCTGTTTTCTATTTGGTGGACAGCTTCGGAAGCATGTACTGCGAGTCGATTGAAAAATTGATGGACAAATACACCAAAGCCTTACCCGGGAAAGTAATCGGAATTCATGCGCACAACAACATGCAACTAGCTATGAGTAACACCATTACCTCGTTAATGAAAGGTGCAACCATGCTGGACGCTACCTTGCTTGGGATGGGACGTGGTGCCGGAAACTGCCCGATTGAAATCTTAGTAGCTTTCTTGAAAAATCCTAAATACCGATTGTTGCCATTATTAAAGGCAATTCAGGAGCAAGTGTTGCCCTGGAATAACAAGATTGACTGGGGATACCATGTTCCTTACCTGATTACAGGAGCTTTAAACGAGCATCCGCGCAGTGCAATGGGCTGGATGGATTCGGAAAAGAAAGATGATTTTGTTTCGTTTATGAAAGAAATGCACGACTACGAATTACTAGAGTAATACGATATTACGCGGCCTGTCCGCGAATCAAACCCTAAATTCATCAACCTTCATCATTTATTTGGTGAAGGTTTTTTGGTTTAAAAATATTAACAACCAATAAATATCTAAAAGTTTCAAGTTTGATAGAAAATTGTATTTTTGCTATCTGGATTGTCAAAATGATTCAAAAGCTTAAACATATCGGAGCATTTTGTATGTGGATAGCCATGGTGGTGATCATCGCCCATGCTGTTATTCCTCATCACCATCATGCTCGTGTTGCAACCTGCGAACACGAATGCACTCACGACAATACGGCAACAAGCGTTACTCAACAATCAGTTGACTTGCATCAAACATTGGCGACAACCCAGTGCCAGGAAACGCACGACAATGCGCATTGCCATGCTTGTCATTTCTCCACCGAAGCAACCACCAACCTATCAAAATTGACAATTAGCAATACCATCTACATTTACAGCTTTGTAGCGAATTTGCTTCAACCCAAAGAAGAGATAACACATGTAGATTACTGGATTAATCATTACCAATTTGATTTTTATTCTCACGTTTCGCTTCGTGGCCCTCCGGCCTTAGCTTAATTCCAACCTTAGTTTTCTAATTCTATTTTTAATCATTTTCAGCACTAGCTGAGAAGCAGTTGACATGTTAATCATGAAGAAGATTATTCTACCATTTTTAATGGCTGGCTACCTGTTTTGGGGTATCGCCTGCACACATAAGCATCATGAAGCTGAACACGATCACGCACATTCCGGAGATTCAGAACACAGTCACGAAGAGCAAGGACACAACCTTTTAGCGGAAGGGCACGACCACGAAGATGAAGGTGATGACCACGACCACGAAGGAGAAGAACACCTGCACGAAGGAGAGCACCTGCATGATGAAGGAACACACCAGCATGATGAGGGAACACACCAGCACGATGGAGGAGCATACCAAAACAATGAAGGAGAGCCCCAACACGACGAAGGAGAACATGCTGATGACTTAAAATACGGCATCGTTGAATTACAGCCAAAAACGTTTAGAGAAGTAATCCACACCAGCGGGAAAATTATGCCTGCTCAAGGCGATGAGATTACCTTAACGGCAGTTCACGATGGTGTTGTTGTTTTTGGTAATAAAGCACTAATGTCCGGAGAAAAAGTCAGAGAAGGTGAAAAGCTCATAACGATTTCCGGCAAAGGTCTAATCCACGACAATATTGAGACAACCTTTATGGACTCGAAATCAGCCTTTGAGACAGCTAAAGCCAGTTATGAACGCGCCAAGTTGTTGAATGAAGATAAAATAACCTCGGACAGAGAACTCGCCGAGATAAAAATGGCCTACGAAAAAGCAAAGAATAGTTACGAAATTGTTCGTAAAAATTATTCAGCTGGCGGACAAAAGGTGGCCGCTTCAACCAGCGGTTTTATCAAAAACGTTTTTGTAACAGAGGGGCAGTTCGTCACCACCGGACAGCCGCTTTTGAAAATCACAAAAAACAAGCGTCTGGTCGTTAAAGCTGATGTTCCGCAACGCTACTTTCCGATGCTGAGCAGAATAAAAACAGCCAACTTCGTTACAACTTACGACAAGAAACTTCATAAAACCAATGAGCTGAACGGTCAATTAATTTCGTACGGCAAGTCAACCGGAGACAATTCGCTATTCACCCCGATCTATTTTGAAATCGATAATGTAGGAAACCTCTTGGCTGGCTCATTTGTGGAAGTTTACCTGAAAACCGTGGAGATTCCGAATGCGATTGTGGTTCCCAAGTCTGCTTTGCTTGAAGAAGCTGGCCGTTACTATGTTTTTGCTGAAGAAGGTGAAAGTTTTGAAAAGCACTATGTCACGATTGACTGCAACGATGGCGAAAATTACCACATTTCCAATGGTCTTAACGCAGGCGATCATGTAGCGACCAAAAATCCGTATTTAATCAAATTGGCTTCTATGTCGAGCGCACTGCCGGCACATAGCCACCAACACTAATTCTTCAAAAAAAACAGTTATGCTGAATAAAATTATTGAATATTCGCTGAAGAATAAGCTGGTGGTTCTGATCATGGCGACCCTTATTCTTGGTGCCGGAATTTATGTAACCACCGACATGGAGGTGGATGTTTTTCCTGATCTAAACGCACCAACCGTTGTCGTCCTAACCGAAGCGCATGGGATGGCACCGGAGGAGGTTGAGCGGCTGGTTACCTTCCCCATTGAAACAGCAGTGAATGGAGCAACGAATATCCGCAGGGTCCGAAGTTCCTCAGCCATGGGTTTTTCAATCGTTTGGGTTGAATTTGACTGGGATATGGACATTTACGACGCCCGCCAGATTGTAAGCGAAAAACTAGCCAACATTGCCGATGCCATGCCTGCCGGAGTGGGCTCTCCCACCCTGGCCCCACAATCATCCATCATGGGCGAAATTATGATGATCGCCCTGACGGCTGATGAAACTTCGGCGATGGATTTGCGAACTCTGGCTGACTGGAATATTCGCCCTCGCCTGCTTTCGGTGGGCGGAGTAGCTCAGGTAGCCATTATTGGAGGCGATTTGAAAGAGTTTCAAATTCTGGCCGACCCGCTCAAACTGAAGTTTTATGATGTTTCTTTTCACGAGTTGATCGCAGCATGCCAGGCATCCAATGAAAATGTGTCGGGTGGATTTCTAAACGAGCACGGACAGGAATACCTGATCCGGGGATTAGCCCGTACCAACATTCTGGAAGACATTGGCAACACTTTGATTAAAATGCAGGACGGCCATCCCATTAAGGTAAATGATGTAGCTACCGTAAAGATCGGCACTGCGCCTAAAATTGGTGACGGATCATACCGCGGAGAAAAAGCAGTTATCCTGACTGTTACCAAACAGCCCAATATTAACACGCTGGACTTAACCGAAAAAATCATAACATCACTGGATGATTTAAAAGAAACGCTTCCCGGAGATGTGAAGATTCACACTGATATCTTTGAACAGGCTAAGTTTATCCAAACATCGGTCAATAATGTTCAAAAAGCACTGATTGAAGGGGGATTGTTTGTTGTGATCATCTTGTTTGTCTTTTTGATGAACTACCGCACCACGATCATTTCAGTACTGGCTATTCCTCTCTCTCTGCTGGTAGCTGTTTTGGTCATGAAATGGCTCGGAATTTCCATCAATACGATGACTTTGGGAGGAATGACCATTGCCATCGGTTCATTGGTTGACGATGCGATTATTGATGTTGAAAATGTGTACAAGCGCCTGCGTGAAAACAGTCGTTTACCCAACACAGAAAAGCGACCTCACTTCAACGTGATCTACGAAGCGTCGGTTGAAATTCGTGCGTCCATTCTCAATGCCACTTTGATTATCATCATCGCTTTTGTACCCCTGTTTTTCCTCTCGGGTATGGAAGGCCGTATGCTTAAACCACTGGGGATTGCTTACATTGTTTCGCTGTTTGCGTCCTTGTTTGTTGCTGTAACCGTCATCCCCGTTTTAAGCAGCTTTTTACTGACCAACGAAAAACGACTCCAAAGGCAGGCAAAAGGAAGCCGGGTGGAACGCTTCTTACAAAATTACTACACCAAAACATTGAGCCAGGCCATTCGCTATCGCAAAGCAGTCATCAGTATTTCCGGAGTACTGTTTGTTCTTTCAATCTTATTAGTTACCAGCTTTGGCCGGAGTTTTCTGCCGCCATTCAACGAAGGCTCGCTTACAATTAATACGACAACCATGCCCGGAATCAACCTGGAAGAAAGCAACAAACTGGGTGTCGAAGCTGAACAAGCCTTGTTATCGATTCCCGAAATCACTTCGGTTGCCCGAAGAACAGGACGTGCAGAGATGGCAGAGCATGCTTTTGGTGTTAATGTTTCGGAGATCGATGCCCCTTATCAGTTGGATGATCGTTCGAGAGTTGATTTTTTGAGCGAAGTACGCGAGAAACTCAACCGGATTGAAGGGATTACAGTTGAAGTTGGACAACCAATTAGCCACCGGATTGATGCCATGCTTTCAGGTTCAAAAACCAACATCGCCATTAAGCTTTTTGGTACCGACTTAAACAGTATGTTCCGATTGGCTAACCAAATCAAAGAGACCATTCAGGATGTGAAGGGAATTGGAGATTTATCCGTGGAGCAGCAAATTGAAATTCCGCAGTTGCAAATCAAACCAAACCGCGAAATGCTTGCTCGCTACGGCATTTCGGTAAATGAGTTTCTCGAATTTGTGGAATATGCATTTGGTGGCGAAAAAATCTCTGATGTCTTTGTCAACGAAAAAGCCTTCAACTTAATTCTAAGGTTTGACGACAAAAGCCGGGATAATATCGAAGCTATTAGGAATGCGCTGATAGACACGCCGGACGGACAAAAAGTACCACTTTATTATGTGGCCGATATTGAGTCTACTTTTGGACCAAACACCATTGGTCGCGAAAATGTGATGCGCAAAATTGTCGTGGCAGTCAATGTTGCCGACCGTGATGTTCGAAGTGTTGTCAATGATATCCAAAAGGAAATTAATGAAAACATCCAGCTACCCGAAAATTATCATCTCGAGTATGGCGGACAATTTGAGAGTGAAGCAGATGCTTCGCGTACCTTGATGATCGCATCGCTTGGTGCCCTACTCATCATTTTCATCCTGCTATATGTCGAATTCAAAAACACCAAGCTGGCCATGATTATTCTGATCAATCTTCCGCTGGCATTAATTGGAGGCGTAATCGCTATTTGGATGACCTCAGGTGTTATTAGCATTCCATCAATCATCGGGTTTATCACGCTCTTCGGAATTGCAACACGCAATGGTATTTTGCTGATTTCGAGGTATCAATCGTTATCCGATCAGGTTGTAAGCTTAAAAAAACGGATTGTGCATGGTTCGGCTGATCGGCTTAATCCGATATTGATGACTGCGTTGACTGCTGCTTTGGCATTAATACCACTTGCACTGGCCGGCGAAAAACCGGGAAACGAGATTCAGAGTCCCATGGCTATTGTAATTCTTGGAGGATTGCTTAGTTCAACCCTATTGAACATTTATGTCGTTCCAATAATTTACTATCTATTTCAAAAAAAACAGGAAGCAAAATAACAAACACATGAAACTAACATATATCATACTACTGACCTGTCTTTCGTTG
The DNA here is from genome assembly GCF_055140945.1 of Sunxiuqinia sp. NCBI lineage: Bacteria > Pseudomonadati > Bacteroidota > Bacteroidia > Marinilabiliales > Prolixibacteraceae > Sunxiuqinia > Sunxiuqinia sp. The sequence continues at coordinate 15,053 of NZ_JBSQYS010000002.1, read as the reverse complement.
GCAGGTTTTTCTCAAACCAATCTGGATAAATTTCTGGATTTAGTTGAGCAAAACAATCAAGAATTGATTGCGGCACGCCAGTTCCTCGAAGCCGAAAAAGCTGGTTTCCAAACGGGATTAACACCCGACAACCCTTCGATTGAATATGGGTATTTCCCGGGAAGTAAAGAAGAGATGGGCACCAAAACAACTTATGGAATTAGTCAGGCTTTTGAGTTTCCAACCGTATATTCTGTTAAGAAAAAGCTGGCCAATAATCAAAGTCGGTTGAGCGAACTGGATTACCAGGTCTTCCGGCAAAATAAATTACTTGAAGCCAAACTATCGTTTTATAACTACGCTTTTCTACTCAAAAAGAAGCAAGAGTACCAAAAACGTTTGGAACATTCTACGCAACTATTGCAATCCTACCAAACAAATTTCGACAAAGGGAACACATCAATTCTGGATTTAAACAAGGCCAAAATTCAAAACCTGAAGATCAAAAGCAGTTACCAAATCCTCTTAACAGAAATTGACAATGCCCAAAAAGACCTGACTTTATTTGCAGGAACCGACACCATTGAGCAGAAAACCCAAAATATATCTGAGTTCGCACTACCGGGTCTGGAAAGCATTTTAGCAGAGTTCCAACAGCTAAAACCAGAGATCCGGTATTTGAGCCAGGCGCAGCAAGTCGCTGAGATGAACATCCAATTAGCCAAGCAAAACTGGCTTCCGGAATTTGAAATCGGTTACGAAGCAGAAAAAGAGCCTGATGGCACCTACAGAGGATTACATGCGGGATTATCCCTCCCCTTATGGAAGAATAAAAACAAGCTCCAACACGCCAGGGCTCAGGCCAATTTCAAAACCCAACAATTGAAATCAAGAATTGCCGTTCTGATCAACGAAAAGGAAAAGTTATATTTTCAAGTACAGGAATTAGATCAGATCCGACAAGAATACAAACAAACTTTAGAAGATGCTGCCAATGTTACTTTTTTGGATAAAGCGCTTCGATTGGGACAAATGTCGGTGATTGAGTATTTCAATGAGTTGACCTTTTACTATGAAACGATTGACAGCTATTTGGAGATAGAACTGGCTCATGCAGAAGCACTCGCAAGACTCACATCATATAAATTATAATTCAATCATTTAAACATTATCCAAATAAGCATCAATTAACTAATAACATATCACACATTAATAGATAATTAAATATTTATTTCTAATTTGGCATTCTTAAAATGAAGGAATAGGGACGGCAGGAAAGAGGAGAAGGATTATGAGAGATAACCACCCACAGAATACAACATTGATTGCGAAAAAAGATGAAATAGAGAATCTGAAAAATCAATTGAAAGAAGAGCAAGCGAAAAGTGCACAACTAAGAGAGCAGCTCGAGCAATTGAAAAAAGAAACGCAGATACCCGTCTCGGCGCGAAAAACAACCAATACTTACGCATCAAACCATTTCAATAGTTTTGATGATTTAGCAATTCCAGTATGGAAAATTGACTTTAGCCCGGCTCATTTAAAAATTCAAGAATTAAATTTAAAAGGGATTACTAATCTGCACCAGTATTTTAGTAATTCTCAATCAGACTTCATCAAGTTATTAAAAAGCATAAAGATCTTAAACTTCAATAGCGAGTCATCAAATTTCAGCCGGGAGGTATTTGGTAAGAAACAAGACGAGTTAAGCTGTTTGTATGAAATATATCAGGCCTGGAATTTTAAAAGTATAATTGATTTATTTTCAGCGATACAGATAAGAGCAGCGCGTTTCAGAACCGAAATTTCATTTAGACTGCCCGATGGCGAAAAAAGATATTATATCTTAAAATGGATTAGCACAACAGGTCACCACAATTATAATCGGGTGTTGATTTCGATGATTAATAATACCGACCGCCGAATAATGGGAAAAGAGCTGGAAGAAGCAAATAGAGTGTTATCAACGTTAATCAGCAACCTGAAGGGAATTGCCTACCGGTGCTTGGCTGATGAAAACTGGACAATGTCTTTTATTAGTGATGCTGTTTTTGAAATGACAGGATACCGCTCAGACGAACTAATAAACAATCAAAAAATTTCATACGCAAATCTTATTCATCCCGCAGACAGAGAATATGTTGAAGTAGAAATAAACAAAGCCATCGCGAAAAAAACGCGTTTTACAATCGAATATCGAATAAACACCAAAGACGGAAAAGAACGGTGGTTTTGGGAACAAGGAACCGGAGTTGAAAACAAAAATAATGAGTTAGAATTTCTGGAAGGGTATATTATAGATATTACAGAGCGGAGAAAGGCGGAACAAGCGCTACTGGAAAGCGAAGAAAAATTTAAGAAAGCGTTCCAATCAAGTCCCACAATAATCATGTTAACCTCAGCTCATGATGGAAAAATTATTGAGACAAACGACAGCTTCGAGCAAATTACCGGATGGAAGCAAGAGGAATATTTAAATAAAACAACAAACGAGCTTGGCTTATGGGCTGATCCCAAAGACAGAGATGAATATATCCGGCTCTTAATGCGAGACGGATCGGTTAAAAATAAAGAATATGACTTTTATCTAAAAAGTGGAGAAGTACGAAATGCGCTTGTTTCAGGCCACATACTCAAGCTAAGAAAAGGCACCGTTATTCTTGGTGTTTTGACTGACATCACTCAACAAAAAGAAACTCGTCGAGCCATAAACAATGAGCGGATTCACCTTCGAACAGTAATTGAAACCATTCCTGACCTAGTCTGGCTAAAGGATGTTAATGGCGTTTATTTGAATTGCAACTATCAATTCGAACAATTTTTCGGTGCCCAGGAAAAAGATATTGTGGGCAAAACAGATTATGACTTTGTTGATAGAGAACTGGCTGACTTTTTCAGAAAGAACGACCAAGCTGCAATGAGGGCTGATCAACCTAAAACGAATTTGGAATGGGTCACTTTCGCTAGCGATAATCACCGAGCACTGTTAGAAACAATAAAAACTCCAATGCGCGATTGCACGGGAAAATTGATTGGTGTAGTGGGTATTGCTCGTGACATTACCGAGAAGAAAAAAAATGAGGATGCACTCAAGCAAAGCGAAGTTCTTTACAAAGCTATTTTTAAAAACACAGGCACTGCAACCTGTATTATTGGTGAAGATAAAACGCTACTGCTGGGTAACGAAAAACTGGAAGAGCTAACGGGCTATTCCAAAGACGAACTCGAAAACAACATGAAGTGGACAGACTTTGTCTCTCCTGAAGATTTAAAACGAATGCAGCATTTTCATGAAACAAGAAGAGAAAATGGAGAAAAAGCCCCCAAACAATACGAGTTCACTCTGATTGACCGAAAAAACAAAAAACACCATATCCTTCTAAACATTGATATCATCGATGGCACGACGATGTCTGTCGCTTCGCTTTTGGATATTACCGTCAGGATTAATGCGCTCAATGAATTAAAACGTAGCCACAAAAAATATCAAAATCTGGTTGAAAACATCAATGATCTCTTTTTTGAAATTGATAGCAACTGGGATTTCAGCTATTTGAGTCCAAGCTTTGAAACCTTAAGCGGCTATTCCGTAAATTCATTCATCGGGCAACCGTTTACCGATGTTATTTTGCCCGAAGACCTGCCAACGATTAATGTGAACTTTAACGATCTGATTAACGAAGAAACAATCCCCACGTTCGAATTTCGGTTAAAAACGAAAAACAACGAGTTAATTTGGATACGCAATTCTGCCCGTCCGATTTACGATGAAAATAAAGAGATAATCGGAGCCAGAGGAATCGGCATTAATATAACAGAGCAAAAAGAAACAGAAATCCAGCTAACTAATGCCAAAGAAAAGGCAGAACAGGCTGATTATTTAAAGTCTGCTTTTTTGGCTACCATGTCTCATGAATTGCGCACCCCGCTTAATGCAATCATTGGATTTAGTCAGTTGATGGATGAAACCGTTAATAAGAGCGAGATGATTGAAATGGCAAAGATCATTTTTGATAGTGGCAACCACCTGCTTTCAATTATTGAGTCCATTTTTCATTTAACAATGCTCCAGTCTAACCAGACTCCAATTCGAATTGAGTTATTTATGCTGGGAGACTTATATAAATCATTACGATTTTATCTGGAAAGTGAACTACGCAAAAAAAATAAAAATCATATTGAAGCTCAGTTTGACGACTGCGTAAACAAGTATCCAAACTTGCAAATTCAAGCTGACAAGACAAAGCTAACCCAGTTGCTGACCAACCTCCTGAGCAATGCCGTTAAATATACGGAAGACGGAAGTATTACCCTTGGCTGTTATGTTGAAGGAAAAGACCTTACCTTTTATGTGAAGGATACCGGAATTGGAATTCAAAAAGAGAAGCAAGAGATAATATTTGAACGCTTTAGGCAGATTGACGACACCAATACTCGAAAATATGGAGGTGTTGGGTTAGGATTAGCAATTTGTCAGGAAATTTGCGATTTGCTGAATGGAAAAATTTGGATCGAATCGGAGCCGGCAAAAGGTTCGTCTTTTTATTTTAAACTTCCGAATGCAATTTTCATATGATTGTAATTGATTATTTATTAGGTATCATATGGAACTCGCACTTTAATCATTACCTTTTGTGTTTTTGACTAAGCATACTCGTTTCAATCGGAAATAAAGCTAGAAATTGATTGTTAGTTGAACAGCCCCCCTTTTGGGTTCTTCAAAGTTCGAAATGGTTACTCCAAGTAACCTGATTGCTTTGATAAAAGGCTCTTCTTGCTTGAGCAATTGAAAAGCATGTTGGTGCAACAGTGTCAAAGAATCAATATTCTTATCAAGTGTTTTGCTTCGTGTAATTTGTTCGAAATCTGCGAATTTCACTTTCAACGTTAACGTTCTACCTCGCATATTAGCTCGCTGAAGCCGATTCCAAACCTCTGTTTCTATTTTTTCGAGCTCCTCGGCCAGATCCCTCAACAAATAATAATCATGCCCAAACGTGCGTTCTGCACCCAGCGATTTTCGCTCACGGGTGGCAACAACCGGCCGCTCGTCAATCCCCCGTACAATATTATAATAGTATGCACCCGATTTACCAAACTGACGAATCAACTCCTGAAGCTCAAACTGCTTTAAGTCAGCACCAAAATAAATGCCCTGATTATTCATTTTCTCCGCTGTAACCTTGCCAACTCCAAAAAACTTACGAACCTCCAACTGTTCGATAAAGGGCACCGCCTCCTCAGGTGTAATCACAAAGATACCATCCGGCTTGTTTTCGTCTGAAGCGATCTTAGCCAAAAACTTGCAATAGGAGACACCAGCCGAAGCCGTCAAATTCGTTTCCTCTTTAATTCGCTTTTTAATCTCCCGCGCAATAAGTGTCGCCGATGGTTTTCCTTTCTTCGCAAAAGTGACATCTAAAAAGGCCTCATCTAATGACAAGGGCTCCACGAGATCAGTATATTCAAAAAAGATATCGCGAATTTGCCGGCTCACCGCTTTGTACTTGTCGAAATTGCCCCGCACAAAAATCAAATCCGGACATTTACGCTTTGCCAAAACCGACGACATCGCCGAGCGCACCCCATAGCGTCGCGCTTCATAACTGGCAGCAGCAACAACACCTCGCGTACTATCACCTCCCACCACAACCGGCTTTCCTTTTAAATCAGGATCATCCCGTTGCTCAACCGATGCATAAAAAGCATCCATATCAATATGTATAATTTTTCGGTGAGCGGTTTCCATAACTAAACGATGAGCGAACCAATGAAAAGCAATTTTCAGTAGTTCAAATGTAGATAAATTCGTTAAAAGTTGTCATATCCATTCATTTTTTACGGCTGCTACTAATCATAACTCTTTCGTTCCTGTGAAAAATAGCAGGGTTTAAACAGAAAAACGCTTAACTCATGAACTTAAGGCCATATTTTTATTAAAGTAGTAAACAAAATACTACTTTAATGGGCGCAAAACGCAAGACCCGAATACACAAAAAATAACAATACTGGGGAGAGGGGAAAAACACTATAAAATAAAAAACTCCCACCGAAGCGGGAGTATAGGTTTTAACACCTTCGGCATATAACCTTATTGTGATAAGATGTAAAATGATTTTAATATGAGTATTTCAAACGTAATAGGCTAAAAACAACGAACCTCAGCAAAACTGAGGCTCTAATTTTTTCCTTCGGCATATAGCCTTATTGTGATTTGATGTGATTCAAAAGTACAAAAAAAAATAATATACGCAACGATGACTAAAACTAAACTTGGATTAGATATTGGAACGAACAGTATTGGCTGGGGAATATTGGTTAAGGAAGATAAGAAATATCACTTCTTGGAGAAGCTAGCAAAAGATGGTACGGTGCTTCCAACAAAGGGCAGTTATATTTTCCCAAAAGGAGTTGACGGACAAGAAAAATCAAAAGCTGCTACCAGGCGTGGTTTCAGAAGTGCCAGACGGCGCACTGATCGAATAAGACGAAGAAAGGCTGCTACTCTTCAGGTTTTATCAGACAATGATATGTGCCCAAAATTATCAGATGAAGAAATAAGCAACTGGCGTTATAAAAAGAATTATCCATGCAATAGTGATGAGTTTATAAAATGGCAACGTACAGGAAGCAAAGGTGGAGATATTGAAACCGAGAAATTGAAACAACCTTACTACCTTCGATACTTGGCTGCGACGAAAGAAGGCTTAATCAATTATCGAATAGGCCGATACCAGCTGGGGCGGGCATTTTACCATTTAGCTCAGCGCCGGGGCTATCTCTCACTTGAAGAAGAACAAGCTGACGATGCTATTGAACAATTCAAACTTGCCGTCAGCAAATTATTGGATGAGCATACCAATTCATCCAGTTTCCTAGAACCTTTTGGAGCAGTTGCCGAAATGTATAAAAGCGATAAGAAGGTTAAATCGCTAACCGGGAAAATTAAGAAGAAGATTAGTAAAGAACCTTCTTTTGAAGTTATTTCCGCTTTTATTATTGATGAATTCAATAAAAAAGAGAATTTAGGCAAAGTAGCTACCGAGATCAATGACCTGTCTCAACAAATCGCCGATAGTGAACAACCAACATTAGGTTGCTATTTGAACTCGATCTATGCCCGACAAAATGGTGATGGGACAACCGAGCGAATCCGGGGGAAGTACATCGATCGAGAAAAGCACTACTTACGCGAGTTTAATTACATCTGCGATAAACAAGAAATTGGTTGTGAACTAAGAGAAAAACTTCGATTTGCCATCTTTTATCAACGTCCATTAAAGAGCCAGAAAGATTTGGTCGCGAAGTGTCCTTTAGACCCCAAACGTAAACGAATTGCTTTATCGCATCCTTTGTTTGAGGAATTCAGAAAATGGGAATCCATTAACCGGATTAAAATAAAAACAGAATCAGACGAGAGGCTTAGATTTCTCAATAAAGAAGAGAAAGAACTAATTGCCGATCAATTCAACTTTATAAAAGATGTCGAGTTCAATAAGTTAGCGGAAAGACTATCTGGTGACAAAAATTATCGTTACATAAAAGACAAGGAGAAATTGACTGCCGATGTGGAATTCAATTTTCCGGACACAACAACTTTTCCCGGATGCCCAACGATAGCTAGAATTAAAAAGGTATTAGGGAAAGACGAAAACGGCAAGTATTATTACGACAGTCTGCCCTTGCTAAATACTGGTCATAAAGAAGAAAAGGGTAAGATCCAAATTAGTGTCGAGGATATTTGGCATTGTTTGTTTGTTGATTCTTTCGGTGAAAAAAGCAAGCAACAAGCACGAAAAGAATTTGCAGAAAAACATTTACCCTGGGTTGATACTGAGGGATTCTCAAAAATAAAGCTAAAAAAGGGCTATGGAAATCTCAGTAAATCTGCGATCAAAAAGATTTTACCATACTTGCAGCAAGGAATGTTGTATTCTCATGCTGTTTTTACGGCCAATATTGATAAAGTGCTTGGGCGAAAAGCAACATCGAAAGAGATTGAAAAAATTTCGGTATGTATAAAACAGGCATTGGCATTACACGGATTTGAGAAAAAGGTAAATGCTGTTGTGAATAACTACATTGAAAAATACAAGCATGATGAGAATGGAATAGGCGATGACCCAAACAGCCAGTGGGCGCATCAAAATGGGATTAATGATGAAATTATCTCCTGGTTTTCAGAAACTGATTTGGATGCGATGGGTAAGGAAGAACAAAATCGTTTGGAGCAGCAGTGTTGGGACAAATTTATTAAACAGGCTGATAATAAGCGTCCTCAGAATGTAGAATACCTTTCGTCGAAAACTATTCCTGATTTCATTGAGGAAACCATTAGCAAAGAATTTCCAAATGAAACAATTGATGTAAATAAATTATATCATCCTTCGGCAATGGAGGTTTATCCTAGAGCTGAAAAACGTTTAGGCAATCCGGAAATAAGTTCCATTAAGAATCCTGTATTCAATAAAGCCATGCACCAGATTAAGCATTTGGTAAATAAGTTGATTGAAGAGGAGCTAGTCGATAAAGATACCGAAGTGAATGTTGAGTTGGCACGTGAAATAAATAGTGCCAGTTATCGTCGCGCATTAACACAGTATCAAAAAGATCAGAAAGCAATCCGGGATTGGGCAAGGCGAAAAATTATCGGATGCTATAACGAAAGTGTTCGTGAAACGATTAATCCAACCGATAGGCAAATAACCAAGTACATTCTTTATGCCGAGCAAAACGGGCAGTGTCTTTACACTTCACAAACGATTACACCAAGGAAGTTCTTTACTGAACAGAAATACGATATAGAGCATACTATTCCTCGTAGCAAGTGGAACGATAATTCGTTAATCAATAAAACACTGGCCAACGCCGATTTTAACCGGAACGATAAGCAAAATGGACTACCTGCTAATCTCGATTTAACATTTGAAGGACAACAAATTGATGCCGACACCATAATTCAAAATCGGGATCGATGGCTAAAATCATACAATATCTCAAGTAATGAAATTCAGTTTAATGTGTCTTTAGAGTCGTTGAAAGCAGAGCATAGAAAATACAAAGCAGCAGCCCGGGCAGCGACCGGAGATGCTGCCACCCACGATGAATTAATGTACCGGGCTCATTATGCCCGCTTGCGATTAGATTATTTGGCTCAGAAATATAAAACCTTTGAGCGGGATGAAATTCCGGCGAAATTCAATAACGCCAATCTGGTGGATACCCGCTTAATCACCAAATATGCGCGTGCGTATCTGAATTCATATTTTAAAAAGGTAAATGTGATTAACGGGCAGGTTACCGATACGCTTCGAAAAATATGGGGGTTACAAGGAGAATATGAAGAAAAAGACCGCAGCAATCATATTCATCACTGTATTGATGCTGTTACGGTTGCCTGTGTTGAGAAAGGAACAGCAAACCGAATGTCGGAAGCATTTCATCAATATGAACGTGAGTATTTTCACGGTGATTCAGCGACAAAGGTGTATCTGCCGGAACCGATGGATAACTTTGTTGATACAATGAAAAAATTGAAAGAGGAGGTATTTATATATCACAAGCATGTCGATCGCATTAAACCTTTGATGGATGAATTAGAAAAAGAAAACCCTAAAAGACTAAATCTAAGGGGAGCTTTAAATAAACCTAATCCTTATGGAATAATAAAAAAAAATGGAGAGGAAGTTTTTGTACAACGCTCATTAGTGAAAGACATTCAGGATAAAGACATTCCTTCAATTATTGATGATATGATTAAAGAACGTATCATTCATTTAATACATGAAAATGGAGATGTAAAAATCGACAGACTTAAGAAAGATGGTACTATATTCTTGCCAGAATACAGTTATATTCAAAAGAATGGAAAGACTAAAATTCTATCAGAAATGATATTGCGAAAAATACGATTAAAAGCATACAAACAAAGTCAATATCCACTGAAAGAAATACGTAAAATAGATCATTCAGAACAAGAATACAAACGAGATATTTATGTTTTAAAAGAAAAAGATTCTAATTATGAAGCTCGCCTATTTGGCGATTTAATTCCAGATAATCCAGAAGGAAGAACAAAATTTACGAAGAGAGAGTATTTTTTAATTAACTCAATTAATCTGGTGAAAAGCGAAGTGTCTATCAATCCACATTTTCCATTTCTATTTTCTATCCATTCTGGTGATCAGTTTTTGATATTCGACAAACACCCAGAAGAAATAAACTGGAATAACAATGATAATCTGAACAAAAGACTGTTTAAGATTAAGAAGTTCGATGAAGATCAAAATATTATTCTACAACGGAATAGCCATTCATATGCAGAGAAAGATATTTACGCTAATGAAAGTAAACTAGAAGAGATGGTCGCTTTTTTGTTGAAAAAGAAACCATCATCTTTTCGTGCTGTTCCAACAAGAGTTGACGAATTAGGACGCATTGATATTGAGTATTCAAAAGCCTTTATCGAAAAGCATATATAGTAACCACCCCACTTTTCCCAAAGTTCAAAACTTTGAAAAAGATGGATCACGTAAATAAAAACCAATGAAAACTCGAAACCACTACTTTTTGCAGCTACCGGAGGCAAGCTTATACCAACGAAAGGCTTTTGCAGAGTTTCCCGATGCTGGATTTGTTCAAGAAAAGATTTTGGTCACCATTCCTGAGGCTAGTTTAGGTGCACAAAAGTCTTTAGTAGCCGTCCCGTAAGGTCGTGTTCGACAGCAAAAGATTTTAGTCAGGATTCCGGAGGCTAGCTCAAGATCATAAAGTAAAAGATGAATAAAACCGATCAAAAGAAATCGATTTCAACCAAATAATTCGAATTATTAACCTTTAAAATGTAGCCGTATGATTGAAATTTCGTTATCAAAATTGAAAAACAACACCCTGTTTACCTTATGTTTAAGGGTACATGAACTCGTTCTTGCCCAAAAAACCCCCGAAATGGGCATCGACCTCTTCTTTAACCGTTTTGCTGAAGCATACAATTTGTATAAAGCAGCCATGGAAAAAGTTGTACTAAGCGCTGCCGATGTGGCACAAAAAGACAGCTTTCGCGATACCATGTGGGTAGCTCTACGCGCCCATGTAAAAAACTATTTACGCCATCCGAAGCTGTCAGCCAAGGCCGAAGCCATACTTGCTGAGCTCGACAAATACGGATCGGCAGTCTACAGTCAGAGCTACGAAGCCGAAACAGCTATCATTAAAAGTGTTTGCAATACTCTGGATGCAACATTTTCGACCGACCTGAACAAAATACAGGCCAATGTGTGGTTCGATTTGCTCAAACAGGCCGACGCTGAATTTGAGGCAGCGCAACGTAGTTTTAACAAACAAAAAACCGATGCCAACGAAGTGGATGCAGCCTCAACCATTCGCCCCGAGCTGGAAGATGCCCTGCGCAAACTATTCGCTTTTCTGCCCATGCAAGCCGAAGTAACCAGCGACGAAAATCTGGTAAAACTTGTTAAGCAACTCGAAGTTGAAGTTAGTCGGTTTTAAACGCATTGAATAGGACTTCGAGCTTGCAAAATCTCGAAGTCCTATCTTCTTAAGCTGAAAAACAGAAATTATGAAATCCCATCATCCGCCGCTTGAACACGGCCACTTCTACCACATCTATAACCGTGGGATAAACAGTTGCAAGCTATTTCGCGAAACAACCAACTACGAGCATTTCCTGGGTTTGTACAACAAATACATATCGTCGGTGGCTGACACTTATGCATGGGTATTAATGGGGAATCATTTTCATTTGCTGGTACAAATCAAAAAAGAAGATGAAATCGGTATCTATGAGTCATTAAACGCTGACAGGTCTAACGACTCTGTCAGGTTTCAAACAACAACCAACTTGTCAGAGTCCGAAGGACCTGACAAAGTTAAAAAACCAACTGTTCATCGCCATTTTTCGCATTTATTTAATGCCTACACCAAATACTTTAACCCGAAATACAATCGCACAGGGAAATTATTTGAAACACCGTTTAGCAGAATCAAGATCACTTCTGAAGCCCATCTTAAATTCCTGGTCTACTACATCCATCACAACCCGATCCATCACGGCTTTTGCGAGCACTATCTGGACTACCCCTGGAGCTCTTACCTAACGATCCTTTCGCCCAAAAAGACCCATTTAAAAAGGGATGAAGTACTTCAATGGTACCGGGAGGCTGACTGCTTTAAACAGTATCACAGCAAACAGTCCATCGAAAAATTTCTGGAGCTACAGATCGACAAACCGTATTAAAACGATAATAGCAATTCCCATTAAAACCAAAGAACCTTTCAGAGTCTTCAAGACCTGAAAGAGTTTTACGCTCCAAAGAATAAAAACCATTAAACCAAGAACCATGCTTAAACGAACCCTATTCTTCTCCAACCCCTATTATTTAAGTTTAAAAGACTGCCAGCTGGTTATCCATTCGAAAGATGAGTTGACAACGAAAACGGTCCCAATAGAAGATATCGGATTTATTGTATTCGATCATCCGCAAATCAGCTTTAGCATGAAACTAATCGAGTTCCTGAATCTCCATAACGTGGCTGTTATTTTTTGCGATAGTAAACACATGCCCTCTTCCATGCTGCTAAACCTGGAGAGTCACAGTTTACAAAACGAATTGTTTCGTGCACAAATCAGTGCCTCCGAACCATTGAAAAAGAACCTGTGGAAACAAACCATCGAAACAAAAATAAAAAACCAAGCCGCGCATCTCGAAAAACAGGGACACAAAGCACACGAACTCCGGGCTTACGCCAAAAGTGTAAAAAGCGGCGATATTGAAAACCGCGAGGGGCTGGCTGCCCGCGTGTATTGGGGTCGGCTGATCGGCAATGGATTTACACGCGACCGCTATGGCGATGCTCCCAACCATTTACTAAACTATGGCTACATCCTGCTGCGCTCGGCGGTAGCCCGGGCATTGTCTGGTTCCGGCCTCTTGCCCACCCTGGGCATCCATCATCATAACAAATACAACGCTTTTTGCCTGGCCGACGACATTATGGAACCTTACCGACCCTTTGTCGATCAATTGGCCTTGCGCATTTATGGTGATTATCCGGATGAATTGTTTCTGAACAAAGACATGAAAGCTGAACTGCTGAAGCTAATGACCACTGATGTATCTATAAACGATAGCAAACGCCCGCTGATGGTAGCTCTGTCTCAGACGACTGCTTCGTTGAGCCGTTGTTTCAGTGGCGAAGGCAGAAAAATAACCTACCCGGTTTTTGAATAAATTCGCTGCAACCTTCAAGCGTTAAAAAAAACTTGAAGGGTTTAAAAGTATAAACATGGAACAAACCCGTTTAAATGCTTATCATATCATGTGGTTATTCGTATTTTTCGACCTGCCGGTAACAACCAAAAAGGAGCGCAGGCAGGCAACACGGTTTCGTAAGGATTTACTGAAAGACGGGTTCTCGATGATGCAGTTTTCGGTTTATATACGTCATTGCGCCAGTAAAGAAAGTGCCGAAGTACACGAAAAACGAGTCAAGGGCTTTGTGCCGGAAAAAGGACAAGTGAGTATCCTCTCGGTTACCGACAAACAATATGGGAATATTGCCAACTTCTGGGGAAAAGGAACCGCTCCTTTGCCTGAAGGTCCGAAACAACTGGAAATGTTTTAACTTTACGCGGGTAGAATCATCCTGAACTCGTTTCAGGATTTCCCCCAAATAACGCCTCGTTCCTTGACATACTGACTTTTCTTATTAATTTCGTACCGATAGGATTAAAAAAATGATGCATTAGACCACTTCTTTGGAGTAAAACAAAAGGTTTTTACAGTGAAGAAACCGCTAAACCCCTTGTGAAATCGGGGATAAAAAGCCCAAGGTTGTGGTTTGATGTAAAATAAGCAAGACTTTCAACTAGAACTGTATCAATTTGATTAGACATCTGGTTGTGGTTTGATGTAAAATAAGCAAGACTTTCAACGGTTCTCGATTTCTTCAATCACATCATCGGGTTGTGGTTTGATGTAAAATAAGCAAGACTTTCAACATACCTCTGCCACGCTTGCCGTATGGGATAGTTGTGGTTTGATGTAAAATAAGCAAGACTTTCAACTTGATTGTTTGCGATCTCCATACCATTTGTGTTGTGGTTTGATGTAAAATAAGCAAGACTTTCAACGAAAAGCTAAACCTCTATAATCTGGCATTGGTTGTGGTTTGATGTAAAATAAGCAAGACTTTCAACGAAATTCACTTTGCCGCGCCTGAGAACCGGGTTGTGGTTTGATGTAAAATAAGCAAGACTTTCAACCCTTTACAGGTAGCGAAAGTATTGGCGTAAGTTGTGGTTTGATGTAAAATAAGCAAGACTTTCAACTATAATCAACATCCTCCGCAGGTATTTGCTGTTGTGGTTTGATGTAAAATAAGCAAGACTTTCAACGTTGGTTCTTCAGGAAGTGGAAGCGAATCGGTTGTGGTTTGATGTAAAATAAGCAAGACTTTCAACCGCCATTTGTTGTAGTAAAATAAGGATTTAGTTGTGGTTTGATGTAAAATAAGCAAGACTTTCAACCGACGATCAGCGGCAAGGGCTTTATTTATTGTTGTGGTTTGATGTAAAATAAGCAAGACTTTCAACAAAAAGATCAAACAGTCATATTTCCTAATTGTTGTGGTTTGATGTAAAATAAGCAAGACTTTCAACGATGATTGACTTTTCGGGCGAGGTACCCATGTTGTGGTTTGATGTAAAATAAGCAAGACTTTCAACCGTAAAGTCTGAAATCGCCAGCTACATACATGTTGTGGTTTGATGTAAAATAAGCAAGACTTTCAACAGTTTCCCGGAACCGATGCAGGAGTGGTGGGTTGTGGTTTGATGTAAAATAAGCAAGACTTTCAACGTTGTCAAAACGATTAAAATAGAAAGCCTAGTTGTGGTTTGATGTAAAATAAGCAAGACTTTCAACAGTAAGCAAATGATTCAGGATGAGAAATGTGTTGTGGTTTGATGTAAAATAAGCAAGACTTTCAACTATAGTTCTCGTTGAACACACCAAGAATTGGTTGTGGTTTGATGTAAAATAAGCAAGACTTTC